>JAESPT010000001.1 GCA_016765515.1 Sneathiella sp.
AGCCATAACCGAGCCGTCCTTTTGCCCCTGAATAGGAACGAGGGCCGAGAGAATCTCGCACTCGCGCAGACACAGCGACACCTGTCGAGGCGCGCGTTTGAGCAGGTGTTTACCGCGATCTTTTCGCGCTTGTGCAATTGTTCTGAAGGTTTCCAAATCCGCATCTGCAAGGCTCAGCAACTCGTCCATTTCCAGATAGAAAATCAAATCGGTAAGCCCCGTTTTTTCTCCCAGTGTGAGAATCGCGCGCCGGATTAGAGCTACGATTCTGAGCGATTCATGTTTGGCCAGTTCTTTGAGGTCCAGAAGTGCGTTGGCCAGATCGACCTTATCCATGGTCGCAGCATCAATTGACGCGGTATTTATTAGCCCCGTATCCATTGGTTCAGTGGTCGGCTCCTCGGGCAGGTTAATCGCCAAAGACGTGGCGCTTTCCAGCAAAGGCCACAGCAAATTGGGCGCTTCACTATAGCGAGGTGTGCTCAACTCGTAGTCAAAAATCGCCCGATGCCCCATTTGCGCCATCAATGCGCTTTTCTGGTTGCTGCCTTCCAAACGCGCACACGCATTGATCAAACTGACCGGAGTATGATGCAAAACGGGATGCAACAGGCGGGCATTGGCATCGGGGTTTTCTTTGGCAAAGGTATTGGCCTCACTCATCGTGAAGCTTGCCAGAATGTTGATTTTCTCGGCTTCAACATAAACCTCTTGAACCAGCATGCTTTTCATTTTTTCGATGCAGTTGATAATTTGTTTTTCCGGTAGTGCATTGAAATCGAGAGCCTGCCACATCGAGATTTCTGCTTGCAAGGCGGGGATGGTTTGCGTGCGAAACTGAGCCGTCATTAGGGCCGCCTGCTTGCGCAGTTGTCGCGCCTTTGTCGTGCCCAGACGCAAGGCCATCTTCTGCTTCAACTCGCGATCCACAAAGGTTCTGCCAAAGAAGTTGACCAAATGACCGGGGCGTCCCTCGGGTAAATTGTAGCGGACCCCCAATTGCCGGCAGGCGATGTCCAGACTACCGCCCGGTGCCCAAAGTTGCCCCATAAGCGAAAATGACAAGGGGGTCGGGCGCGGCAGCACTTCGGACATTTCATCTTGCTCCAAGATCACCGCATCGGGATCAGCATCTCGATAGGTGTGAAAGATGCGCTCCCATTCTTGGATCCGCGCCTGCTCCGCTGGATTGCCGCCAGCCAAGGTCGTAATGTCACGGCTTTGGACAATCTGGAACGTGCCATTTGCATAGGCCCACTCGATGTCCTGAGGGCTGCCAAAAATCTTCTCTATTTGTTGGCCTAATGCCAACAAAGGTGCCAGATCAATTGGGGCGACCTCGTCGCCAACGGGTGCATTTGTATAGCGCCCAAAGCGCAGGCTTTGGGGGGTTATCCGGCCCGAAACCAAGTCTTCGCCACAGCCCGCGACCAGCTCAAGCATCATCAATCCGGGTGCGGTCGGATCTTGCGTAAAGAGCACGCCAGCATATTCTGAATTCACCATCTGCTGCACCAAAATGTTGCCCTCATGGCCATCTAAATTTGCGGCATCATAGCTCTGAGCGCGCGCGGATGCGAAGGATGAAACCACTTCGTCCNGCGCCTTGCGCATGCCGTCCTTCTGCACGTCGAGCACACTTTCGAAAACGCCGGCATAGCTTTGATCGGTCCCGTCTTCGCTGGTTGCAGAGCTGCGCACGGCACAGGTTTTTTTGTCGATCATACGCCAGATCATGTCAGCGAATTTTGTTTTTTCCAGCACGGACATCGCGCTATATGTTTTGATCACTTCGGTCTGAATCACCAGCCCGTCCGGCACAGGCAGCCCTGCATTTTTCAGAATGGACAACCGGTAGGATTTGTTGCCGCTGTTGTGAAGAACTTCGGTATGGGCAAGCGGCACAATGCCGTGGAACAGATTTCTAACTTTCCATCGCCGCCAAGCCGTCGAGCCCCGCAAGATCATCCGCCCGAGAGCACCCGTAATGTAGGCACGTTGGATGAGTAACAATGTCAGGCTGCTGCAAAGATAGATATTACCTGCGGCGCTCAACTGGAACACCAGAGCGAACATCACGGGTGCTCCGATGAGCCACCACAAAGCGGCCTGACGCGGGGTTTTGGCCATGGCCCAATGCAGGTAAATTCCGGCCAGCGCTGCGAATATAGTTGGCAGGATAAAGGTGGCATCAGCCTGTCCAAGTTTAGGAACCCAGAGGAAGGTGTCAGTGACGCTAGATCCGGCTTGTTCTGTTGCTCTGAGACCCAGCATCATCACAGGCAGGAACAGCAGCGCGGTCAGGTTGCGCATCGGGGTCAAACCCTTATCCACATAGAATTGCTGTATCGCCCGCGCCTTGCGTGTTGGGTCAGATTTCAGATCGGCTTTCAGCGTTTTCAACGCGTCTGCATGTCGTGCCATCACCATCTGATCGCGCTCTGACTTTAGGGCGATCGGTAAAACCATCAGCCGTGACAATAGTGATAGCGCCAACAGGCCAAGGACAAAATGCGTGCGCTCACCAATCCAGATCAGCGCCGCCGTCAGTTTATTGACGGCCGTTTGCCAAAACGATGTCTGCTGCTCAGCCAACCATTGTTCAACGTGAGGCTTAAGAGCGGGGGCCACATAATGATCCCACGGGGTGGTATAGCGCCCGCGAAAATCAATGCCTGCTTCCGTCATCTCAAAACCGAGAACCTGTGACATGAAACAGCTGCGTCGATCATAACAGGCTGCAATCGTTGGCTTTTGTTGTAATTGTGCGATGCGTCTTTTCAATTCATCCGTCGGCAATGCGCGAAGGGGAATGTTAATGGCACCAGGCAGGTGACCGGTTGCAAAGTCTTTTGGATAGCGGGTGTCAACGATCTGCAAATCCGTGTCAGATTGAAGATCTTGGAAATCTTCTGTGCTTAGAAGGACATCCTTATTAACGTATTCGGGGATCGCCCTCAGGTCAGACAATGTCTTGATTTCTTTATCACTAAAATCGCGGCCTTCGACGATCCATTTTTCGATCCCGCCAGCAATGAAACGACAATCGATCCCGCGTGCGGCCAGTTTTTCACAGGTTTCGCTGCTGCGATTGCCATTGTGGCAAAATAAAACAACTTGTTTTCCCTCTAGCGGGATATTGGATTTTAGGAAGTCAGGAAAGCGCACATGTTGGGCCCCTGGCAATGTTCCCATTTGATGTTCAATGGTTTCGCGCACATCAAAAAATAGCGTATTATCAGTGCCTTCTGCATTGTCCAGCAAGCGAGCGGCGTCTTCTGTGCTGGTCGCCAAGGGGCTATTGGATTGTTTGGCAAAACTGGTTTCTACTGGGTTTTTGTCCTGAATTTGTGTTCCGTCAAACTGTGCAGGGCGCACCAGAGTGCCTTGCAAACGGGCCATCTCTTGCGAGTTGTGGGTGTTAAATTGCCATAGGTTCAACGCCCCGAGCATGGCTGCGACAAGAAACAGACCGGCAATCAAACCAACAGGAAATCTGGTGGCGGCATGGCC
>JAESPT010000002.1 GCA_016765515.1 Sneathiella sp.
GCGGGCGATCAACGATAAATATCTTTTCTCGCATATCGAGAATGGCTTTTCCTTTAAAGTTTTGGGAAATTTCTGAAACAGAAGAACGGGACGTAGCGTTTCTGGTGCAGAAACAGCACCTGTATTTGTTACGCCAGAGTTTGAGCTGTAACTCACAACGCGCTCAGTTCGGTTACCAGCCTTTAAAGTCAGGTCTGTGGCAATCTTTCCCTCTGCGCCAATGTAAATACATACCGAGTTTTCTTTGAAAGGCGCAAACCCACCATCGTCTTTATAGGCATTAAAACCATTTTCATCTTGGGAAAAGGTAAATATCCTGATCAACTTACTGCGATAAAGCCTTAAGGATTTGAGCATGCTTTGCACGCGTGGAAAGTTACTAAATTCATCGGCCAAAATTGTCGTGCGGACATTGCCCGTGGCAGTAGCTAACTGGCTTAGTAGAAAATCCAGCATGATCGATGCATGCTTTCCGTGGCTATCGACATATAAATCAGGAAAGACAAAATATACGGCGCGGGGATTACTTTTAAGGTCTCGCACATCAAACTCAGTGGCAGACGTATGGGCGCGAAGCGTTGATCCCTTGCCATACAATCCCCATGCAGAGCGAAACTCTGACATCACCCATGCCCATTGCTCACAAGGCTCTCTATATTGCTCTAACCAATTTTTAGCCTCTTGCGCAACATAGCCATCCCCCGCGTTGCTTTCAAGCATAGCCTCAAGTGCCTTGATCATTTCCGTATGAGAAAGAGAGCCGAAATCAGCCATGCCAGCAGGGGTGCAGTTCTCAGGCATAGCTGGCAAAATGTGCCATTACAAAAATGTTTAGATTAATGGCATCAACTGTAATCCATGCATTATTCCCTTTCTTGTCTGGGTCAGAGAACATGAAGCGCACCTTTGCACGGCACTTATCAATCAGGAGGCTTTCTTGCACCGCCAGCTCAATAATATCGCTTAAGAAATTGATCCTTACGCCACCACCAATCACATTAAACGGGTCGATCAAAATAGAGGTGATACCATCAAGAACCTCTCGTCCCTTGGCAGTGGCCTTATAAATTTCTGCGTCCTTCAAATCAAAAACAAAACAGCTCTCAGGCCTATCACCAAGGCCAAGGCTGATGACATTAGGAATGGCTATTGAAGACGTTTTTCCAGACCCAGCCATACCAACGCATGTCACATGAAAATCACTAGGGAGAAAAATGGAATGTCCCTCTAGCTCTCCCAGATACACACCACCTGCATTAGATTTCAGCATGCCTAACCTGATGGCATCGTCCAGAGTACCAAGCGAGCTGCTTTCTAGTTTTCCACTCACTTGCCCTTCATCGATTAACCTCTGATTTTCAAGTGCTTGAAACTCTGCATGCTTTCTTCCTTGATGGGTGTGCCACATTTCATGCAGACGGCTTAAGGTAAAGGCTGTTTGTAACAGGCTTCCCGTGCCTCGCGTAGGGGATCTCTGAGAGAGATAGCCCTTTGCTTTGTTTGGCGGTGATCCTTGGGGTTTAAGCGTCATTGATGATCTCCTCAGCCAAGCGTTTAAACTCTAATCCTCTTAATTGCAGATCATTTGGTTTTGGCAAATCACGGATTAAATCTTGTGGAATAGATGACCGATGGTCTTGGGTGATTTCTTTGATTTCTCGCGCCATTTTTTCACGTTGATCTCTGGCGTATTTACTCCCTGCGGCCAATGTTGGGTCGCCCAATAAAAGCCCCGCTAGGGATGTAAGATCACCCATATTTGCGGAGAATTTCGTTACGCCATAGCTGTCTTTGATTGTCTCAATTTGAGCTACAAGGACTTTATCTTCCATGGCATACACAATGGGCATGATCTGGCCAATTGCTTGGTAGTACATAGCGTAAGCGTTATTTACCCGCTCAATCTCACCAACGGCCAATTGCATAAGCTGTTCCATCTTTGCCGTATCGGGTGCAACCGTTTTTATCTCCGTTGCATCTCCCGTGGCCTTAATCTTCATGACGGCGTTATAAAGGGAGCGCTCAGGTGGCACGCTCAGCTCATAAATCAACACCATCCCTCCCAGTACAACAGGGAGGCTTAAGATTTGTAGCAGGCCTATCAGGAAGGTTTTTGCCCATCCATGATTTATTTGTTTTTCAGTTTCCATGACACCGCCCTCAATGTTTGGTTGTGGTTGCTGGATGGAACTGAGCAATCGTTTCTGAAACCTCATCATTTTCATGGGGTACTAACTTCGTTGGGGCTGGCTCTAAATCCTCACTCTCCCTTCGAGGCGTAACCAGTAGCACACACATTGAAAGCAATAACGGCATGGCACTTAAAAGCAGGGCAATGGCGATAATTGGGCGCACTTCAACACTACGGCTGAGTAATTCATAGGTGCTCAGAGCCTCAAAGGTCGGTAGCTCGATCAGCGATGTTTCACGTAAGGGCGCGATCTCTCGGCTCAACCGCTGTGCAATGGGTGAGAAAGCCGATGTAAGGCGCTGACTCGCCACAATGGGAAAGTTCGTGGCACGGAAATCTTGCCCATAGGCATCGATGGCCGTTGTTAGGATAGAAATACGGATCAGACCTTGAAGTTGATTGGCTTGAGCAATCAAAAGCTCAGTTCGGTCTACCAACAGGTTTACTTTTTCCTGATAGGGAATATCACGGCTTTGAATACGACGTAATTCATCTTCCAGCTCTAGTATCGAACGCTCAATTGGTGTCGCTCTGCCTGAGAGTTCAACCAACTGTTGATCACTCATACGCGCCAGAGTTGAGAAGCCTTTCAGCATCGTGGCAACCTCACCATGTCCAGCTTTAGAGGACACACCACCGTTTTCCACTTCTGATTTATACATGCTTTCGGCTTTGCTATATGCCGTTTGAAAGACGGTTTCCAGACCGACTAACTGTGAAACTGCATTGCTTATGTCGCTCGTACCCGCGCTAACTTGATGCGTTGTGTTCTCAAGATATTCGTTTTCCGCAATGCCTGTACCGAGGGTTGACGCAGACATCCACACTGAGATCAGCAGAACGAATAGCATGCCTGACGCCCAATAGGGCA
>JAESPT010000003.1 GCA_016765515.1 Sneathiella sp.
CGACTGCAGGGAAAACCCGGCTTCCGTTTTACGGAGGTTTTCTGACCAGTTGACCTCATTATTCAACATAAGAACCTGTCGGAATATAAACAAAATTCCAAAGAGAAGGACGGAGATGATAAGCCCATTCAAATAGGGGTTCGATTCAAATGCTGTCCGGGCGGGTCCAAACAGAAGCGCTGAAATGCCAATGACGATGATAAGGAAGATTATCATTCGTATAACATGTCGCCGTGGTTTGTTGATATTCGGTGCCGTAGATGCACTTGTTTGGTTCATACCAGGAAGTATTGTCATAGTCACCGCGTTATTAGTTTCAAATCAACACGGTCGACAGGAGAACCATCTTTCGGTTTTCCCAAAGCCCGTACTTCAATTTTGTTATTTGGTACGCCCAGTTCCATCAATTTTGATCGAACGACAAGTGCCCGTCCCAAGGATAGTCTGCGCGCTGCGCTATTACTATTTGCACCGGCATAAGCAACAAGTTGTATGCGATCATTTCCTGATTTCAGAACATCAGCCAAGGTTTTAAGCTGGTTCGTGGCACTCCCTGGTAATTTGGTTTGCTCAGGCTTAAAAAATATTTGTTCCCCTGTACCAGGTTTATCGAATGAAGGAGAGGGGGACGTCGCAACTGGTTTTTGTACTGTATTTGGAGCGATTGCAGCAATCTGCATTTCTTTTTCAGGTTTAGGGGGCGTTAATGCAGACGGTTCCGCCGTTTTAGCTGTCACCTTGGGTGACTTTTCGACAATTGTTATTGTCGCTTGCATTTCTTTCGCAGGCTTTGTCGTTGGCGTACCGTCTTTTACGATCTCCACTGGTTTTTCCGGGGTAGCGGTTTCTTTTTTTGTTTCCGGTTTTACAGTCGCCTTCGGCGCCATCTCTTTGACCGCAGCAGTCTCTTCAGCAGAAGATTTCACTGCAGCTGTTTGAGAGGGAGCTGCTTTCGGCTCCTCAGCGACCTTAGCGGCGGGTGTTTCTACAGCCATTTTCTTTGGTGCGGTAACTTTCGCGACTTTGATTTCAGTCGTCGGTGCTGCCGTTGGTTTCGCCGCAACTTTCTGTTTAACAATTCGTTTTGTTGAGGCTACTCTCGTCTTTATCTTCTTGGTTTTGCTTCCCGGCGGGACAAGATTGATGACCTCGTCACCAAAAACGATCCGACTGCTTTTTGAATAATCCCGGTGTCCAATTTGAGTATTGGCAAGGGGCTGGGAAAGCTGCGGGGAATAGACACCATAAGGAGAGACAGGGTTGAGGGCTCCCATGTTGACTTGAACAGGTGAAAAGCCCGATCCTCCGATCACCACTGTTTGCGCCGTTGCCGAAGATACAGCGATTACGCCAGCAATGACGACTGTCGCATGAAAGATAGTCCAATTCAGCCAAGTATTCGATATTGGCAATTTAACACGAGCCATTAAGGGCACCCCCACATTTACTATCCAGCTGTAGACAAGGAAGAACCAGTGAAAATCACTTCCAACAGTCTAAAAGCGTCCCTCAATATTATGCCAGAAATATGTGGCAGTTAAAGGGCAAGCGCTATCAGCGTGAGAAACAATAACTTAGGCAACAGAAGGTCACAACTTTTAAGTTTAAGTAAGAGTTTTCTTATTTAAGATTTTTTACGGGCTTTACGCAGAATATCCATCATTGGTTGGTTTATTCCGCTGTTCGTCGCAAGAATGTCCCCTTTTTCAAGCATTTTTTCACCGCCATCAATTTGACTGATGAGTCCGCCGGCTTCGCGAACGATGACAATTCCTGCTGCGAGATCCCACGATGAAAGTCCCCGTTCCCAATATCCATCAAATCGGCCAGCGGCAACATAAGCCATATCAAGGGATGCGGCGCCAAATCGGCGAATACCAGCCGAGATCGCCATTACTTCATTGGCTTCACGCAGAAATTCTTCATGCCCCGGTTTTCCAAGAAAGGGAATTCCCGTTGCCAAGACACTATCGGCAAGACGTGTACGTGCAGAAACCCGCAGTCGGTGGTCATTAACAAAGGCGCCGTCGCCTTTTGATGCCCAGAAAAGTTCATCTTTTACCGGATCGAGAATGACGCCCGCAATGATTTCCTTGCCTTCCATCAGTCCGATTGAGATGGCAAAGTGAGGAAGCCCATGAAGGAAATTAGTTGTCCCATCCAAGGGATCAACGATCCAGTAATGGGTCCCGTCTTTTGCCGGAACATCGCCGCCTTCTTCCAGTTTGAAGCCATAATCGGGACGGGCATATGCCAATTCTTCACGGATAGTTTTTTCAGCGGCAATATCTGCATTGCTCACAAAGTCAGCAGGACCTTTTCTGGAAACTTGAAGATTTTCAACTTCATTAAAGTCTCTGAGGAGTTTTCGGGAAGCTTTACGAGCAGCGGCTTCCATGACGTTGATAAGGGCAGATTTACGGGCCATAGTGATTACCTGATTACTGAGTGTAGGCGAATATAGTGAAAAGGGCGATTATTCCGCCCGTTTTGAATATTCGGATGTTTCTGTATTAACAACAACTTTTTCGCCGGTGCTGCAGAACGGGGGCACCATGATCCGCATACCGTTTTCAAGGGTCGCCGGTTTGTAAGAGGAGGCTGCGGTTTGCCCCTTTACAGTTGGCTCAGTCTCAGAAATTTCCAAGATAATATTTTCCGGCAAAATCACCCCAAGGGCATCGTCATCATGAAATTCGATTTCCACTTGCATGCCGTCTTGAAGAAATAGGGCTTTTTCGCCGACAAGATCTTTGGAGAGAGAGACTTGCTCATAGTTTACCGTATCCATAAAGGTCAGAAGATTGCCATCTTCAAACAGGAATTGATGTTTTTTCTGCTCCAGGCGGACTTTTTCTACGGTTTCAGAAGATCTAAAGCGTTCGTTTAGTTTGGTGCCATCTCGCAGGTTTTTGAGCTCTACTTGTAGATAGGCACCGCCTTTACCCGGTTGCGTATGCTGAATTTTCACAGCGACCCAAAGGCCACCCTTGTGTTCGATCACGTTACCGGGTCGAACTGCATTGCCATTAATCTTCATGACTGACCATCGTCCATTTGATTAGTAAAATATGTCGGCGCGGAACCTATCAGGTTGCCGAGACTGTATCGATAACTCTGTTAAATTCGGTTACAGCCTGCTCCGGTCCGTTGGAATTGTTCCAAACACCACCGGATACCGCCAGAAAGTCTGCCCCGCTTTTAATCAGTGGGGCGGCATTGTCAACCGTTATCCCACCAATAGCAACGCAAGGTGTTTCAATCAGGTCGTTGCACCATTCAAGAATATCTGTCGTCGCTCGCGTTTTTGTCTCTTTTGTAGACGTTGGATAAAAGGCGCCAAAGGCAACATAGTTTGCTCCGCGTTCTGCCGCTTCCATCGCCAAATGTCGAGAATCGTGACAGGTTACACCAACGATTGCCTCTTCTCCGACAAGCGCACGGGTTTCTTTGTATGACATATCTTCTTGCCCGATATGAACGCCATCCACGCCCAGTTCGCTGGCCAGCAGAGGGGAATCGTTCAGCAGAAAAGCAACATCATGGGCTTGCGCCAATGGCATCAAACGCTCGGTGGCTTTTTTGATTATCTCATCGGACTGATCTTTTAGCCTCAGCTGGAAGCAGGCAATATCCCCGCCACTAAGGGCTTGCTTAAAGGCTGTTGCAAAAATATCCAGCTCAATTGTTGGCGGGGAGATTAAATAAAGGCGGGGGCGATAGTCGTCGATTTTTCTTCTCCGAAAAAGAGGAAATACAAAAGAAATCAGGCCTGTAGCATAGCACAGGCCCAGTTATTCTTCAGCTATGAATAAACGATGCTACGAAGTGGATTCCATATCTGGTGAATATTTTCCATCCCGCGCTACGCTGGTCAGTCGAGCCCGCTGAATAAACGCGGCTTGAGCGGCTGCAACATTCTCTTTTTTTCCGCCCCAGGCCTTCAGGGCAGATGATTGAAGAGCACGACCGAAGGAATAACTGATCTCCCACGGGTGTGAACCCGTCTCGTTCAGTGTGTTCAGATTTTCAGTCGCCTGGCTTTCGGATTGTCCTCCGGACAAGAAGACAATGCCCGGAACTGCAGCAGGAACTGTTTGTTCAAAACAATACAGGGTTTTTGCCGCCACTTCCTCCGTATCTGCTTGTGCCAAACACTCCTTGCCGGAAATGACCATATTCGGCTTCAAAAGCATTTGTTCCAAAACAACCCGTTGTTTGTAGAGCTCATCGAAAACAGTTTTCAACACCGTTTCAGTAACCGCATAACATTCGTCAATGGAGTGACTGCCATCCATCAAGACTTCCGGTTCAACGATCGGAACAATATTTGCTTCCTGGCACAGAGCCGCATAGCGCGCGAGCGCATGCGCATTTGTTTCAATGCAATATTGGCTCGGAACACCATTGCCGATGGAGATAACGGCACGCCATTTGGCGAAGCGAGCACCCAGGTCGTGATATTCAGCCAGACGCTCGCGCAATCCATCCAGACCCTCTGTTATCAACTCGCCTTCAGAATAGGCTAGACCTTTTGCACCCATATCAACTTTGATTCCGGGAATAATGCCTTGTGCGCTTAAGATTTCAGCCAGGCGCTGTCCATCTTTTGACGATTGCCGAAGGGTTTCGTCATATAGAATAACGCCACTGATATAGTCAGAAATCCCCTCCGAAGTGAACAAAAGTTCTCTGTAATCACGGCGGGTCTCTTCCGTGCATTCAACATTGATGCTTTCCAGGCGCTTTTTGATTGTGCCAGTGCTTTCGTCTGCAGCCAAAATGCCTTTGCTTGTTGCCACAAGCTGCAGTGCAATTTCTTCCATCTCAAATTCACTCATGTGCTTTGCCTTACATTTTTGCCTGATCAGGCAGTTAGGGCTTTTACGCCAGGGAGTTCTTTACCTTCCATCCATTCAAGGAAAGCACCACCCGCTGTGGATATATACGTGAATCCTTCTGTAACATCGGCCATTGCGAGGGCAGCGACAGTATCTCCGCCACCCGCAACGGATATCAGGGCACCTGATTTTGTTAATTTTTCAGCATGTTTGGCAACGTCAAAGGTTCCGTCACCAAAGGGAGAAATTTCAAATGCCCCGAGCGGTCCATTCCAAACAACTGTTTTGCTTGTCGTCAATTTTTCTTTTAAATGAGCGACAGATTTTGGTCCTGCATCCAAAATCATCTCGTCTGCAGCGACCTCCTGAATGCTAGCAATACGGTTTGCCGCATCTGCCTTGAATTCTTTTGCCAGGACCACATCCGATGGCAGGATAATCTCGCAACCAACTTTTGCCGCTTTTGCAAGTATATTGGATGCTGTTTCCGCCAAATCATGTTCGCAGAGGGATGCGCCTACATCTATGCCTTGCGCGTTCAA
>JAESPT010000004.1 GCA_016765515.1 Sneathiella sp.
AGCTGCACCCGTCTTTGAGGTATATCTTCGTGGACCTCCTGGCTGCCAAGCAAGGTGACATATTCGTCTCAGAAATATTGAAACTGGACAATGGTGCTGGATTGGCATTCCTGACCCCGATCACCGACGATTCAAACACCAACGTCATCAAAATCCTATTGGTCGAAATCAATCTCGATACAGTGAAACAAATTGTTGCTGAATTCGACGACCGTGTCATCGGTGAAAAGTATGTCTATCTGGTGAACAATGATGGGAAAGTCATTGTCTCCGCCGATCCCGAGACGACTTTGTTGTCCCCCTACCCTGATCTCGTCGTGCAACCTACATTGCTTGATAGCTTTTCGAGCCAAGGCGATGTCGGCAGCGTCATTTATGAAGACGCCAAGGGAGATATGGTGATGGCGGGTTATGCGGATATGGCCGAGTTCGGTGTCAACAAGGCCATGGACTGGAGCATCATCGCGGTGGCTCCCATCTCCGACATAACGAAACCAGTCGCGGCGTTCCAGAATGCCTTGCTGATGCTAACTGCCTCAATCTTTATGGTGGTCGCTTTCGTCATGTTTTTGACCAGTCGCAGTATTGTCGGTTCCGTGATGAAGTTGGTGGATGGGGCCATACGGGTCGGCAATGGTGATATTGATTTCAGGATTGAATATTCTGCCAATAACGAATTTGGGTATCTTGCGTCGACCATCAACACAACGTTGGACAACCTTGTTCAGAGCCGGCAGGAAGCCGAGCAATCAAATCTGTCCAAATCCGAATTTCTCGCTGCCATGAGCCACGAAATCCGGACACCCATGGCTGGCGTCATCGGTATGACAGACTTATTACTGGACAGTGACCTAAATCCTCGGCAATTAGACTGGACCACCAGCATCAAATATTCCAGCGAATCCTTGTTGAAAATACTCAACGAAATTCTCGATCAATCGAAACTGGATACCGGTAAGCTTGAAATCGATCTCGTTGACTTTCATCTGGCGTCCTTTATTCGGGAAACGGGGGACCTGTTCGGCCCAACGATCAAGGAAAAAGGACTTATTCTGGACATCGACCTGGATCCAAGTCTGCCCGCGGGAATTCATGGTGATAGCCAACGGCTCGGACAGATACTCGCCAACCTGATTTCCAATGCCTTGAAGTTCACCGAGAAAGGCCATATCTCCATTACTGTTAACCACCAGCCGGCGGGGGATGGCAATATTCTGCTTTCCTTCTCAGTGACCGATAGCGGCATTGGACTGGGCGTAAATTCCCAGGGAAAACTCTTCACACCGTTCACTCAGGCCGACAGTTCGACGTCCAGAAATTACGGTGGCACTGGACTGGGACTGTCCATCTCGAAACGTCTTGTGGAGTTGATGGGCGGAGAAATCGGTGTGGAAAGCACCGTCGGAGTTGGATCGAAGTTCTGGTTCAATATTCTATGCCGCCCGGCGCAAGTTGAAATTAAAGCCACCGACAGGCGGCGATCTCAAGACAGATGGGTCTCGTCGCGATCCCTGAAGGTGCTGGTTGCAGAAGACAATGCGATCAATCAACAGATCTTGCAGGCAATCCTGACGAAACTCAAGCATCAGGTTACAATGGCAGCCGATGGCGAGGAAGCCCTCTTGCATTTTGATGCGGAGACCTATGATATCATCTTGATGGACATCCGCATGCCCCTCATGGACGGTATACAGGCAACGGCCGCGATCCGCTCATCGGGCACAGAGAAATCCGATATTCCAATCATCGCTCTGACGGCTGATATCGAGGCGGGAAACATCGAGGAATACACCGACGTTGGCGTCAATGATATCTGTGCCAAACCGATAGACCTGTCAGTGTTGCTAAGGTCAATGAACAACCTTCTTGGAGAGGAAATCCATACGTCAATGACTATGGCCCGTTCAGAGAATCAATATTTGTCGGATGCCGCAGACAATGAAATTAACGGACCTTGAGCAGGACGGCATGGCAACATTGACGGCCCTCCTCTTAGACAAACAGCGCTCAAACCGGTGAGGTTTTTCCAAAAGAAGCCGTGTCAGACTAAAGAGAAAGCGATAACCTGAGAGGTCAAATCACGGTGCAGAATTCAGGAGATACGTCGCCATTTTTCCTTTTCCCTTAAGGTCGATATCACCGCGCGCCTCCAGTGTGAAATCAGTGCTGAGCAGTTGGCTGGTGAATTTCGAAATTTGAATACGATCTGGCAGACTGCTGCTTTCAAGCCGGCTTGCTACGTTCACGGTATCTCCCCAAACATCGTAAACAAAGCGATGAGTACCAATAATACCAGCGACCACAGGCCCCGAATGCACACCAATTCGGATCTGAAAATTCTGTCCGATGTCGGCATTAACTTTGGCTAAAATTTCCATCATACCCTGCGCCATCCTGACCGCCATTTTCGCATGATCAGACCGTGGTTGCGTCATTCCAGCGACGACCATATAGGCGTCCCCTATGGTCTTGATCTTCTCGACACCAAGTTCTTTGGCCAGAATGTCAAAATGCGAAAATAACCAATTGAGGTATTCCACCAAGTCGGCTGGTGGCGTCACAGACGAGAATTCGGTAAAGCCGACGAGATCGGAAAACAACACCGTGACCTCATCGAAGCGATCAGCGATAATTGTTTCCCCGTCGTTCAGGCGTGCAACCACCTGTTGCGGCAATATGGACAACAATAATTTCTCGTTTTTCGCCTTTTCTGTCTCCAGCTGATCAAGATAAAGATGTTCACGGTCGCGCCAGTGTTTCTTTTCCAGGCAGGCATTGATACGGGCGTGCAAGAGCACAGGATCGAATGGTTTTGACAGATAATCCTCAGCCCCAGCCTCAATGCAGCGGACAACACTGTCCATTTCATTGAGGGCGGAGATCATAATTACCGGCAGGTCCCGCAATCTTTCATCGGCTTTCATACGCGCCAGTACTTCGAAGCCATTCAAATCCGGCATCATCAGATCCAGCAGAACGAGATCAAAGTCCTCCTCCTGCAGCATCTGCATCGCTTGCACCCCACCGTTGGCAGTGGCAACATCGTGTCCATCGCGGCTGAGGCGGCGTGATAACAAATCTCGGTTGGCTTCCATGTCATCGACGACAAGGATACGGCCGACCTCACCAACATTCTCTGTCCGCTTGCTGAGCGGGCGGATATCCTGCAGCAGTTCCGTAATCATAGCATTGGTTTGGATCACTGTTTCGGTTCGCGGCGTCTGCACAGATCCGGAAAAATCCACGATACTGTCCAACTGCGCCAAGAGCCGGTTCACTTCACCAAGCAATTTATCCAGATCCTGCGTCAAAATATCGTCGTCGCGCTCCTCAAGATCTTCGAGCAGCATTTCGCTATACCCTTTGATCGCGTTCAGTGGATTACGGAGATCGTGGCGCAA
>JAESPT010000005.1 GCA_016765515.1 Sneathiella sp.
AACTTCGGTCCTGGGGGTTGGAAGTCCATGAGGGCATTGGTGTGACCGGTGTGGTTGGTGTTTTAAAAGGCCAAGGCAACAGTTTAAGATCCATTGGAATTCGCGCCGATATGGATGCCTTACCCCTGCAGGAAATGACCGGCCTTCCCCACCAGTCCGTCATCGATGGCAAAATGCATGCTTGCGGTCATGATGGACATACCGCAATTTTACTGGGTGCCGCCAAGTACCTTTCGGAGACCCGTAATTTTGACGGAACGGTGAATTTTATTTTCCAGCCCGCGGAAGAAGGCGGCGGCGGCGGGGATGCTATGGTCAAAGACGGGTTGTTTACCCGTTTCCCCTGCAACGGTGTCTACGGACTCCATAATCAGCCAATGATGCGCAAAGGCTCCTTTAACATTAAATCCGGGCCATTAATGGCCTCCGCCGATACTGCGACCATGACCATACACGGAAAAGGCGGACACGCTGCCCATCCCCAATTTACTGTCGATCCCATTAAAGTGGGTGTCCAACTTCATATCGCCCTGCAAACTATTGTGTCGCGTAATATAAGCCCTGTGGATAGTGCGGTTGTCAGTGTGACCATGTTTCAGGCAGGAAGCGCGGAAAACATTATTCCGGACCAAGCGACACTAACTGCTTCCATTCGGACGGCCACCCCCGAAATTCGGGACCTTGCTGAAAAGCGTGTTAAAGAAATTTGTGCCGGTGTTGCTCAAACTTTTGGTGCTGAAATCGACGTTAATTATGTGCGTCGTTATCCCTGTACAGTAAACCATGAAGCCGAAACTCACATTCTGACAAAGGCCGCCATCGCCGTTGCTGGCGAAAATATGGTGGATACAAAAACTCCGATCAGAATGGGCAGTGAGGATCTCTCCTTTATGTTGGAAGCCTGTCCAGGTGCTTATATTTTCCTGGGCGCTAATGATGAAGAGCATAATCACTCGGTCCATCACCCCAAATTTGACTTCAACGATGAAGTATTAAGTTTGGGCGCAAGCCTGTGGGCAAAACTTGTTGAACAGCAAATGCCCCGGCAGTAGGCCGTTATAATGCTGTCTGTTTGATCATTCGGGCAGACAGCGCACTTTTCCTGTTCAGGAGAAATTCCCGTAATAAATCTGGATAGTCGGATGGTACCGCCTTTTGTACGGACGGCCTTTCAGATAATCGTGCGCGCCAATCCAACAGGCGATGTTGACCGTGAAACATGCCAAAATCCTCAAACGTTTCTAGCACGTCAAAATAACGAAATACGGGCGCAAAAATGGCGTCTACCAGAGTGAAATGATCCCCGGAAAACCAGGAACTGTGCGACAGCACCTCTTCCAGGCGAGCAAATTTCTCCCGCAAATCATTTCTTTTAATTTCCAGAAGATCATCAGATTTGGCTGAATAAAACCCGGCGATGTCATTTAGGACGGCAGATCCAAACGCAATCCACGACCTTTCCTGGGCTCGTTGTAATGGATCCTTCGAATAGAGTGAAATAGGCCCTGTTTCCTCCAGATATTCGAGAATAACCGATGATTCAAAAAGAATTGTCTCCTGATCCATCGTTTTCACTTTGAGCAAAGGTACTTTTCCAAGAGGGGAGAGTGTCCTGAACCATTGGGGTTTGTCGGAAAGGTCAACGTTTATTCGAGTAAATTCCATGCCCTTCTCCATAAGTGAAATAGAAACCCGCTGGGCGTAGGGGCATAAAATGTGGCTGATGAGTGTTAGGTCCATAGTGACGTTCTTTTTTTATGAATGCAATTGCATGTAAATATATATGCGTTTGCATGTATGTCAAGCTTGATGCATTTGCATGCATATGTCAAAATCACAGAATGAATATTGATAATAAGATGAAAACCAAACGATCAAGCCTCACGGACATCCGTATAAATACCTGGGCCAAGTTATTGCGTGTGTCTCAATACCTATTTGCAAATATTGAAGCGGATCTAAAATCAGCCAGATTGCCACCGCTCAGCTGGTATGATGTCTTATTGGAGTTGAAACGCGTCGACCCCAAAGGATTACGACCTTTTCAGCTGCAAGAAAATCTTCTTATCGCTCAATATAATCTTTCCCGGCTCATTGATAAGCTTGTCACCGCCGGATATGTGCGTCGAGAAATCTGCAAGCAAGATGGCCGAGGACATTCCTTGAAAATCACAGAAAGCGGTTTGGATTTGCAAAAGCAAATGTCGCCCATTTACCTGCAAGCGATTGGAGATCACTTTTCAGTGAAATTAGAGGATTCAGAAATGCAGTCACTGGACGATATACTGATAAAGCTTCAAAATCACTGATCCAGTTTCTTCCCAGATTTGACCTGAAAGACCCCCTCATGGCTGATGAATTACGTGCGCTATATTCAAAAGAATATATATCCCATATTGCCCATTGCCTTAAGGAAGAAGGGGACGTGAACCCGCAGGAATTTATTGCGTTTATATTGGCAAGTCCGTGGGAAGAATTGGCCCTGAAGCAAAGAATGGCGCGCCTTACCGACGGACTTGACCATTTTTTAACTGGTTCCTATTCAGACGACCTGTCGATTTTAAAAAGGCTCCTACCGCGCATTAGTGGGGATGTACAGAAATACGCAGACATGCTTTCCATGTTTGTACCCGATTTCACGGTCGTAAAAGGCCTGAATGATGTCGACCAATCATTAGAGGCACTTGTCTATTTTACAGCGCATGGAACAAGTTCAGAATTTGCAATAAGACCCTTTATCAAAAGGGATGCTGAAAAAGTAATGACAAGAATGTTAGACTGGGCGTCTCACCCTGACCCGAATGTCCGGCGGTTTGCCAGTGAAGGCTGCAGGCCGCGCTTACCTTGGGCGATGGCACTGCCGGATTTTAAAAAAGATCCATCCCTTATTCTTCCCATATTGGAAAAATTACGGACCGATGACAGTAAATTTGTCCAAAAAAGTGTCGCGAACAATCTCAATGACATTGCAAAAGATAACCCGGATATTGTTCTGAACTTTGCTGACAAATGGTTGGCCAAAATAAAAACACCGATTGGATCATCAAACACGGATGTCGGACACTTCTAAAGCAGGGGAACCTGCAGGCGTTATCCCTCTTTGGCTCTTCTCCCGTAAAAATCGAGGAATACCGGCTCACCTTAGCCAATGACACGGTTCACTTCGGTCAATCTGTTGAATTTTCGTTTGAAGCGTCCCTTGCAGGAAAATTGCCAACCAATTTGCGCATTGAATATGCAATCGATTTTATGAAATCAAATGGAAAGACTGCTCGAAAGATATTTAAAATATCAGAAAGCAGTCCTTCATCTGGTGCAATTGCGCTTAAAAAAGCGCACAAATTTGTCGATTATTCAACGCGAAAACATTACGGAGGCTCTCACGGCGTCGCTATTCTCCTCAATGGTCAGGAAGTGAGCCACCGAGAGTTTTCGCTGATAAAATAGCGACGTTTTCAAGATCACGTCAGAGAGCGAGTTGAAGAAAGAACACGGCTTACAATACGCGAGATAAAACGGTCCTCATTGTATACCCTGTGCGTATTTGACAGGAATTTGGCCTTTTTAGAGCTTCTGATCTCCTCCATAGATCTTGCAACGGCCGCAATGACAGCCTTTACTTCTTTACGCAGATTACGCTCAGGAAAGTAGGGTGTCGCAGTTCGATAGGAAGTCTTCAATTGTTTTTCCGTCATGATGCAATTTCCTTCTACAGATTTCGTTCTGTAAGGAACATAGGTATTGATCATTTCGGAATAAATAGACAATTACAGCAAACACTTTTGCATTAAACGCAATAATCACTCACCGAGTTTGAGCTTAAAACTGTCCGCCATAAAATCGGAAAAAGCACGGACCTTGGGAGACAAATGCCTGTTAGACGGATAGACAATGTAAATATCATAATCTGGCGCAACAAACCGCACATCCTTGCTGTCAAAAAGACGAACGAGACGACCAGACTCCAAATATTTTGAAGATTGCCATAAAGGCAGTATGGCTATGCCGAGACCACATAATGCCGCTTCGAGAACGGCACCACTGGAATTGGGTCGAAATCTTCCCGAAACCGGTATATCCAACTCTCCGCCCGGTGTGACGAAATGCCAATTTTTTGCAAGCTGGCTCCAGATATGGTTTTCAGCGGATACGCCATATGCCAGGCATTGATGATCTTTGAGGTCCTGCGGATGTCGCGGCTTCCCGTGTTTTTCCAAATAGGCCGGGCTTACGCAAACAAAACGTTTCACCTGATGAAGACGCCTTGCAATGAGCGAAGAATCCGGTAATTGAACCGACACTCGAATAGCGGCATCAAAGCCATCATGAACAAGATCCGCAACCTTGTCGCTGAGCTCAAGTTCAAGAGATAAATCTGGATATTGCTCGAGAAATTTTTCAAGGCGCGGTGTTATATGATCCTGTCCGATATTGAGCGGAGCACTCACTTTCAAGATACCGCGTACTGAAGCATCCAGCTCCATCACTGTCCGGTTCATATCATCAATTTCAGCAACAGCCAACAAAGCACGGTTAAAATAAATCCGACCCGCGTCCGTCGGGCTGACTTGCCGGGTTGTTCTTTGGAGAAGTCGAACGCCCAATTCCTCTTCCAAAGCATTAATTTGCCGGGTCACGGAAGACGGAGCCAAGCCAATGTGACGGGCAGCTTCTGAAAAGCTACCACTTTTCACAATCTCAAGAAAAAGCCGAATTGCGCTTAAATTATCCATTTTGCAATACTTACAGTCAGGTATGGGACCAGTCATCAGAATTTTCTGAATTATTAGGGGATAGACCCAGCACGTCCCCGACTGTCGAACAGCCTAGTCCCAGAACTGTCCGATTGGCATACGCAAAATAGGCCGTCACTTGATTGATTTCCAATATCTCCCCATCCGAATACCCGGCTGACCTTAGACCTTCCACCAGAGTTACAGTTACCGAAGCAGGAGCCTCCGTCAGAACTTTCGCATAGGCGAGTGCGAGTTTTTCTTTTTCCTCCAATGGAGCTGTAGAAAAGTCCTGGTTTTCAATGGCAGAACGAAGGGAGTATGAACGGGAATCATCGTTTATAAGGCGCTTGAGCCCCGAAAAATGATGCTCTACGCAATAGGCACATTTATTTAGAGAACTCACCCAAACGCCCAATGTTTCCAAAAACCATTTCGGAACCGTATTGTTTGAATGATGCAGGACATATTTATAAATCGCCATATGCCCCTCCAGTGTATGAGGGCGCAGGGAATGCATCATCATGATGTTATCAACGTTATTATCCGGGCCTTTTACCCGATCGTACAACTTTTTAAGACGCCCTTTCGCATCATCATACGCGACCGTATCAATCCAGGACATTCATCCAACTCCATAAATTCGCTACCAAATTGTCTTCTATCATGCGCACCGATAGGGCTCAGCGCAACTATTTTGCAAGAACATAGAATGGTCATATTTTTTAATGGAAACCACAGCTTGGCCGACAAAACTCTGTCGTCCATAAGCCACTACCGCCCCTAGCGATTAGGCATTTTTCCGCCGATTATATAGGCAAGTGCCTGGACAATTTGTTGTGGCGTTCTTGCCATGGCAGCAGCAGCGGCATCCACTTCCTTCAAAGCATGATCGTGTTCAGACGGATGAAGCGTGATATAGGGGATGTCTGAGGCGGCGGCAAAACCTGCATCAAAAGCAGCATTCCACTGTTTATACTTCTCTCCAAACCTGACGACGACAATATCCGCTTCACTGATCAATGTCCGAGTACGAACGGAGTTGAGACGCGCCCCCTTATGATCATGCCAGTATTTATTCTCTT
>JAESPT010000006.1 GCA_016765515.1 Sneathiella sp.
ATCATCAGTCACGAAGGACCAAAATTTAATCGGAAAGCTGCGATGGCTGAAGTTGCGAACATTCACAATACGGTCACGAAAATTTTTAAACGCGCTGAGCGGGAGAAGCTTCCAACAATAGAGATTGCTGATCGCATTGCCTTGGAGCGTATTCAAGAGGTCCAAAAGGAAAAAATCGAAAAAATGAAAGTGACAGAATTGGCAATTTAGCGCTGACTGTCTATCGTCAGGGCTGGCCACCGGTTATGAACCCAAAACCAGTGGTCTGGCCGCTCCCGTATCCAATCTTCATAAATTTCATTTATGGTCGTCAGTAACTGTACAACATCCTTGTTCCGATCCCCCGTTGACGGTCCGAAAATTGGCTCAGAAACAGTTACACGCATCTTCCCATTTTCTAAACGTTCGGCTTTCACGGGGTAAATGGGAAGGTTCAATTTACAGGCCAATTCTGCAATTGACGGCGCTGTCATCGCTTCTCGTCCAAAAAACGGAATTGGAATACCTGTATTTTGTTTCTGATCATTAAGCAGAGCAACTGCTTCCTTATTTTTCAGAGCTTTTAAAATACCGCGCGCGCCCTTTTTTCCTTTCGGAATAAAATGGACGTCCTTGCTATATCGCTGAGCCTGAAAAAATTCATCCACAAGCGGATTATTGGCTGCTCTGTAGATGACACTTACCGGCATTTTACAGTATTTGCTCAAAGCAGAGATAACAAGTTCCCAGGGTCCATAGTGAGCCGTGAGAAAAAAAGCAGATTTTCCAGAACTGATATACGATTGCAAATTGTCTGCACCAACCAGTTCAATATCAGGTGAGTCAAAATCCAATTGTCCTGTATGGGGCAGCTCGCCTATATTGCGACCCAGATTTCCCCACATTTTTCTTAAGACCTGACGCCGCTCTTGCTCTCCGATATCGGGAAGAGCCAGGCTTATATTCTGGCTTGCTGTTTTTTGCGCGGATAATAGCGGGCCAATTTTTTGAGCCAGCCATTTTCCAAAGGCAGACGCATTTTTTCGACCCAATATGCGAAAAAACCAAAAAGCAAAACGGACGGCCAGCCACTCAATTTTGTACTTTAGCCGTATACCCGACATGGACGTATCAGGCATGCTGCCGGGTTCCCAATTTTTCAATCAACAATTTTTGTAACTCTTTCGGATTTTTAAAAACAAGGTCAATGTCAAAAACAGTCGTCATCATGCGTGCATCATCGGAAAGACGGACATAGTCTTTACGTGTTGTAACTAAGGCAGCATCCAATTGCGCCGCTTTCTCTACAAGCATCATAATATCCTCCTGAGAAAAATTATGATGATCAGGAAATTCGACGGTCTCGACGACATCTGCACCTGTATCTCTCAAACTGTCAAAGAATTTTTCTGGCCTTCCAATGCCTGCGAAAGCAACAACTTTACCACCGACTAGCTCCTTTTGCAGCGCATGTGGGGTAATTTTCGCGCCAAATATTGGCGGTGTTTTACCTTCAAGGAATGAGAGTTCAATTCCGCTCCCTATAACAATCACTGCATCCGCTCGGTCCAGAGCCTCTTTTATGGGTTCCCGAAGCGGGCCAGACGGCAGTATTCGGCCATTTCCAATTCCAAATCCCCCATCAACCACGAGAAAAGAAATATCGTGTTTTAAGGATGTATTTTGAAAACCATCATCCATAATAATGATGTCGGCACTTGCTTTAGCGGCAGCGGCCGCTCCTGTCACCCGATCACGAGAAATCCAAGTTGGGGCAAAAGAGGCAAGCAATAAAGGCTCATCACCGACATCCAATGCAGTGTGCACATCCGGAACTACGCGCAATGGCCCTTTGTATTGACCGCCATATCCTCTGGACAGAAAATGAACGTTCCATCCCTGACCGATCAGATATTGCGCCAATGATATAGCAACAGGAGTTTTACCCGCACCTCCAACAATCGCATTACCGACACAAATTACGGGAACTGAGGCAGACAGAGTTGATTTGGATTTCCTGTTAAGGCGATCAAAAAACCGGTAGACCACACTCAAGGGGCTCAAGAGTAGTGGAACTAAGGAACTTTGATTGCCATTCCAGAATTTCGGAGCCTTCACTTATTTTTTCCCCGCAAGTCTTTCTTCAATTTTTCTGACCAAATGTAGGAGAAGGCTTTCCCCTTTTTTAACGACTTCAGACGCATTCGCTGCAAGCTCTGAACGGTATTTTATTTCTGATAATAACCTATATGTAACTTTAACAAGCTCACTTCCATCATTAACCTGAACAATTGCATCATTTTGTCTCAAATCCTCAACAATTTCGGTGAAATTGCTCATATTCGGCCCATGCATAATAGCGCAATCAAGCCTGGCAGCTTCCAAAAGATTCTGGCCACCCTTTGGCACCAGTGATCCGCCGATGAAAACAACATCAGCCAGGCGGTAGAAAAGGCCCAATTCGCCAATTGTGTCGGCTAAATAGATATCTGTATCTAAGGTGATGTCTTCTCCAAGTGATCGCCGTGCAACATTATATCCTGCGGTTTGAAGTTTCTCCATAATTTCGTCGCCGCGATTTGGATGACGCGGAACGATTATCGTAAGAAGCGTTTTTATTTGTTGTTTCAAAGCGAGATGAGTAGCCGCAGCCAGTGCCTCTTCACCTTTATGTGTACTTGATGCCAACCAGACTGTTCTGTCTTTTATAGCCTCATTCATCGTTCTGAATGCTTCCGTTTGATAGGGAAGTGGCGGTGAACAAAACTTCAGGTTTCCACGTGCTTCAACATTTAGAGCTCCGAGATATTTCAAACGCTCGGCTGCCAACTCTGATTGCGCATGAACATAACCAAAACTTTGGATGAGATTCTTTATCAACCCGCCTGTTTTGCGCCACATATGAAAGGACTTTTCCGTAATTCTTGCATTCAACATCATCATCGGAATATTTCGTTGCGACGTTTGATGGATCAGGTTGGGCCATATCTCAGATTCCATCCAGATCGCCAATTGCGGCTGCCAATAATTAAGAAATCTGCTCACAGAGGCCTTGGTGTCAATGGGAATATATTGATGAAATGCCCCGGTGGGCAATCTCTCAGTCATAAGGCTCCCTGACGTCGTTGAACCTGTCGTCAAAAGAACAGAACTATTCTTATTTCTCGCTAGAATTACTTTTATCAAAGGAAGAACGGCCATCGCCTCCCCGACTGACGCTGCATGAATCCAAACTAAATTACCTGCCGGCCGCATCCTGGAGGGCTCTCCAAATCGCTCCTCAAAACGACTGGCATCCTCTTTTCCGTCTTCCAGCCTTTTATTAAGATGCCGTTTGATAAACGGGGAAGACAGCCAGAGCAAACCATTATACATAGACAAATACATATGCGTTACAAAACCTTATTTCGAGATTTTTCTGATGCTGATACAGCATCAGGTTCAACGCGAGGTTGATAACACAAATCATCTGCCTTTTGCGTAATTAACGTCAAACTATCCTCGATTTTCTTACGGGCTATTTCGTAGGAACCTTTTTCATCATGCCTTGGCACGTCTACAGGGTCGCCCCACACAATAACGCCGCGACTAAAGGGCTTAGGCAAAAAGAACCGA
>JAESPT010000007.1 GCA_016765515.1 Sneathiella sp.
TCAAAACCGCGGCCTTCGCCGAGAAGCATGTGATCGGCAGGAACCCGAACATCTTTAAACTCTACTTCCGCATGGCCGTGAGGCGCATGATCATAACCGAAAACGGGCAGATGACGTTTAATTCGAATACCGGGCGTATCCAGTGGTACAACAATCATTGACTGCTGGTTATAGATAGACGCACTTTTGTCTGTTTTCCCCATAAAAATAAGGACTTTACACCGTGGGTCCATAGCACCGGATGTCCACCATTTTGTGCCATTAATAACGTATTCATCACCGTCACGTCTAATATCGGATTCGATATTAGTTGCATCAGATGAGGCAACCGCAGGTTCCGTCATTGCGAAAGCAGAACGAATTTCACCGTTCAAAAGTGGCACGAGCCATTTTTCTTTCAACTCTTCACTGGCATACCGTTCAAACACTTCCATGTTTCCAGTATCCGGCGCAGAGCAGTTAAAGACTTCCGGCGCAAAAGAGACACGTCCCATAATCTCGCAAAGTGGCGCATATTCCAAATTTGTAAGACCAGCACCACGATCACTTTCGGGTAGGAAGAGGTTCCAAAGCCCGGCTTCTTTTGCTTTGGCTTTTAGCTCATCAATGATAGCCGTTGGCTCCCAACGATCCCCTTCATTAACCTGTGCATCAAAAACGTCTTCATTTGGATAAACATGTTCATCCATGAACGCCTGTACGCGTGCTTGCAGGTCTTTGACCTTGTCAGAATATTCAAAATTCATGGTTTTCCCTTTTTATTGTTTTCTTCAGTTTTATTATTCTTATCGTTCCAAACTTATCGCCGGGAGACAAAAAAGCTCTTCAAAAGTTCAGCGGCAGCTTTTTCACCGATACCGCCATAAACTTCCGGTTTGTGGTTACAGGTTGAATGATCATAAATACGCGGTCCGTGCTCGACGCCGCCGCCTTTTGGATCGAACGCTCCAAAATAAAGACGACGAATGCGTGCAAGCGATATCGCCGCCGCACACATCGGGCAAGGTTCCAAAGTTACGTATAGATCACAATCAACGAGCCTCTGACTACCAACCATATTCGTTGCAGCTCGAATTGCAAGCATTTCAGCATGGGCAGTAGGATCGTGGCGCCCTAACATCTGGTTGCCATTGGTTGCAACGATGCGCCCTGTTTTTGAATCTACAACAACGGCTCCCACAGGGACTTCACCGCGGTTTCCCGCGATTTCTGCCGAGTGAAGAGCATATTCCATATAATTTACGAGCTCAAAATCCATTTTTTCAAAGTGACGACTACACGCCACCACGTCAAGAAGGAACACATACAATAATTTAATTTTAAGCTTAACCTTGTACGCTTGAGTTAAAAGTCTGGGGGGCTTAAAAGGAACCATGAAAAAACCAATTATCGGCATCACTTTAGATTCGGAAGATCCAGGCGCGTATTCAAATATGCCCTGGTATGCTCTTCGTCAGAACTACTCCGATGTCATTACGGCAAGCGGCGGTCTTCCAATCGCCCTTCCTCACGAACCTGAACTGGCAGACCACTATCTGGAAATGCTGGACGGCCTTGTTGTGACCGGCGGTGCCTTTGATGTGGACCCCACAATGTTCGGAGCAACGTCTCGTCATTCCACCGTCGTAACCAAAGACAAACGGACGGCGTTCGAAAAAAATATAACAGAAGCAATGTTGAAGGCGGATAAACCCGTCCTCGGTATCTGTGGGGGCCAGCAATTATTGCATGTAATTTTGGGCGGTACTCTCATCCAGCATATCCCTGATGAGGTGGAAACACCTCTTGCCCATGAACAGCCGAACCCAAGGACTGAAGCTGGACACGATGTCTTCATCACCGAAGGAACGCTGCTGCACAAAATCGTTGGTGAAAACAGCCTTCCAGTCAACAGTGCCCATCATCAGGCGGCAAAGGATATTTCTGACAACATCATCGTCAATGCTGTGGCATCCGATGGCGTGATAGAAGGAATAGAGGACAATCGATATCGGTTTTGTCTGGGTGTTCAATGGCATCCCGAATATCTGATTTCCGATGGGGACCGCAAAATTATGGATGCATTTATTAAAGAGGCGGCAATATCAGTATGACTGAAGAAGCTATAAAAAAAGAACGCATTGCCAAACGTATTGCACGGGCTGGCCTCTGTTCACGGCGAGATGCTGAACGCTGGATCGCTGACGGAAGAGTAAAAGTGAACGGGACACTATTAGACAGTCCCGCTTTTACCGTTTCGGACACGGATCATATTGTCGTTGATGGTAATGCATTGCCAAAAAAGGAACGGTCGCGTCTTTGGCGTTACCACAAACCGGCTGGACTTGTAACAAGCCACAGGGACGAAAAGGGCCGGGATACTGTTTTCGACAAAATGCCTGAAGACATGCCCCGTGTCATATCCGTTGGACGGTTGGATCTGAATTCAGAAGGTCTGCTGCTGTTGACCAATGACGGTGAACTCGCGCGAAAACTTGAACTTCCTTCCACTGGCTGGAAGAGAAAATATCGTGTTCGGATCCATGGACATCCCCGAAAATCCGATTTGGAAAAGCTCGCCAGAGGTATGACAGTTGATGGCATTCGATATGATGCCATTGATGCGTCATTGGATAGTACCAAAGGCGCCAACTCCTGGATGACAATTTCCCTGCGGGAAGGGAAAAACCGGGAAATCAGAAAAGTTATGGAATTTCTCGGTTACACAGTTCTTCGCCTTATCCGAACATCCTACGGTCCCCTTCAATTGGGGGAGCTGGAAGACGGTGCTGTTGAGGAGGTAAAATCCAAGATCCTGCGGGATCAGATGGGGATTGCCAAACACGAAGAAGATCCAGACTCTGACGAACAAAAATCCGGCTCGCGAAAAACCCTGCCATCCAGAAAACCCTCTCATCAAGGGAAAAATCCGCCTTCCGGTCCATCTGGTAAGCAACCGCGAAACAGAAAATCTGACAAGCAACAAAAATCCTCTTCCGCTTCCTTTAAGGGGAAAAGACGATAATGCGTATTGTGGGCGGTGAATTTAGAGGAAAGCTACTCGCTTTACCGGCGGATGATCGTATCCGCCCAACAGCGGACCGCACACGAGAGGCCCTTTTCAATATTCTTGCCCATGGATCCCGTTACCGAACAGACCATGGCCCCCTTCCAATAGGGGCTCGAGTGCTCGACATTTTTTCTGGAACCGGCGCGCTCGGCATTGAAGCGTTATCTCGCGGCGCCTCTCATGTCACCTTTATGGATAATCATCGTGACAGCCTGAAATTAATAAAAGAAA
>JAESPT010000008.1 GCA_016765515.1 Sneathiella sp.
ATTTCGCCTCTTCGCTCTTGCATTTTGTCTTGATGAAAAGACTTCAATTCATCTTCGGAAAGTTCCCCGCTACCATCGGCATCGATGGTGGCAAAGGTTTCCTCGATGTTTTCAGAAGCGGCGGGTCGACCAGTCATTTCAGAGACCTGGCCACGAAGAGAGGTAAATTCATCGATATTTAATCCAGAACTACCGTCAACATCGGCATCTTGCCGCATTTGTTGCATCTGTTGCTGCATCATCTGCCGCATCATCATGCCATCTGTTGAAGAACCAATATTCATTATAATACTCCTTTCTTTGGCTCAAACGATCCGGCTACGAGAATAAAAGGCAACCGGATCAAACTGTTAATGCAAATTTAACGCCAAAAATCGAAATAATTTAGAAGAAAACAATATTGTCGAAACTTCATCGTTACCCTGGGGAAATTTCGACTGTTGGTTGAAAGAAACAGGTTTGCGCGGGGAAATCATGACAGGCGACGGGTCATTTATTTCAGTAGCGGAATAATTTGCCGTGCAGAATTCATCGATATTCCAATTTCCGCTATACGGAATATGTTTTTATATTAGAAGAAGAAAATTTCCCATTTAGGTCGGTCTTCTATACATTTCAAAAATATAATTAATAAAAAACGTATAAGAGTTTCGTAACTACCTGGGCGCGATCCGGACACGGACAAAATTATCAGGGAGGATAATATGAACGATAAGAAACTCAACAGGCGGCACGTGCTGGCTGGCGGCGCGGCAGCGGGTGCTGCTGTAATAGCGGCGCCGTCCATCGGAACAGCTGCTGGTAAGACAACAACCTGGAAAATCCAAACATCCTGGCCTGGTGGGATCGGCCTCGGAATTTTTAAGGACTGGTGCAATAGTATAAAGGAAAAAACCAACGGTGAACTTGAGTTTATACCGTTTGGTGCCAAGGATGTTGTTGGCGATTTCCAACTCTTTGATGCGGTGAAAAACGGTGTCTTGCAAGCCATGAACCCATTCACCCTCTATTGGGCAGGCAGAATTCCGGCCTCTGTATTTCTATCATCCTATCCTCTTGGGTTACGAAACCCTCATGAATGGGACGTCTTTTTCTATGGTCTTGGCGGACTGCAAATGGCGCGGGATCTTTTCGCCAAACAGGGTATGTATTATGTGGGTCCCATCCATCATGGTCCGAACATAATTCATTCTAAAGTTCCAATCCGCTCCCTTGACGATTTCAGAGGACGGAAAATGCGTCTTCCTGGCGGTATGGTGGCAGAAGTTTTCCAGGCAATCGGCGCAAAAACAACCCTGTTGCCAGGGTCGGAAATTTTTGCAGCGTTGGAAAAGGGAACGATTGATGTCGCCGATTATGTTGGACCGGCGATCAATCATGCGCTCGGTTTTAGTCAGGTGACTGACTATATCTCCATGGGTCCTCCAGGTTTTATGTCTGTCTATCAACCGGTGGATTTGATGGATCTGACGGTTGGCATGGATACCTGGAAAGCGTTGAGCCCGGCTATGAAGCAGTTTGTCGAAATGGAAGTAAAATCCTATTCCATTCATCATCATGCGCAAATCCAAAAAGCGGATCAGGACGCCTGGAAGAAATTTGCCGAAGAAGGCACGATCGTTACTCGCCTGTCACAGGAAGATGTGGAAGAATTAACCGAAGTTGCCATCGAGCGGTGGTTTGCCTGGGCAAATAAAGATGCAGACGCCGCCAAAATCTTTAAGGTCCAGCTGGATTATATGATGTCCGGCTCTTTGGGATATGTCACACCGGAAATGATCGAAGGCTATAGCCTAAAACTTTAATTTCCGTGATTTCCAATCTTTCTCCGGGAGCAGCGTCAAACTGCCCCCGGATACTCTATTATATTTTGCGTAGGAGTAAGGCCAGATGCCGGGCGTCAACTTCGTGCTACCCCACTGGTTATATTGGTTGGGTCTCATTATTTTCCCCTTGATTGCCATGTATTTGGCAAAACGCCGAAAGGAGGGAGACTATAAAGACGGTTATACCCTTGGAACAGCGTATTTTGTCTGGATTGTCGGCGGTTTTCTTGGGTTGCACCGCCTCTATCTTCGCAGCGCCTGGGGGTTTATCTTTTGGCCGCTCTTTGCCCTCATCCTATATGCCTCAAGCGTGGAGAGAGACGCGCGCGTCGATTATTCCAATGCGACGGCTGAACTGGAATTGGTGGATAGTTCAGTTTTACGCAAAGAAAAATCCATCAAAAAATCCGAAATCAGTATATTCAAAACACAAGCCAAACTTGATGCCCTGCCCGATGATGATAAACGGGCCAAGCGCCATCAACGAAAAATCGATAAAGAAACCAAAAAAATCAGCACCAACCGTGACACTATTTCCAAAATCAAAGGGGAAGTACCAGGGTTAACACTGGCGGCAAAAAGTGCAAAACAGATGCGGGAAAGATGGAACAACTTTTCACTCTATGCATTGTTGGTAATTGCTGGCCTTCTCCTTGTGGATATTTTTCGAATTCCCAAACTCTGCAACAAAGCAAATGAAGCGTTATCCTCCGCTCCCCAAGAGCCTGACTTGGGCGAAGAGCCGGTGAATGACAAGTCTTTTGTCGGCACCGGGTTTGCCGGAATAATAGACCGAATATCCCTGTTTTCAGGGGAGTATGTGGCCTTTTGGTCGATTATCGCGGTTTTCGTTTATTATTACGAGGTTGTCGTGCGCTACGTTTTCAACTCACCCACCAATTGGGCGCATGAATCCATGTTTTTGATGTTTGGCATGCAATATCTGGTCGCAGGGGCCTATGCCATGCTGACGGGAAGCCATGTTCGTGTCGATATTTTCTATGCAAAAATGCCGCCGCGCGGCAAAGCCTTTGTGGATTTACTGACATCCGTCTTCTTCTTCATATTCGCCGGAACATTGCTGGGGACCAGCTATATTTTCTCGGTTGATGCGATCGGCCAGAATGAAGTTTCTTTCACCGAATGGGCCGTTCATTACTGGCCAGTCAAATGTGTCATGGTTATTGGTGCCCTGTTGTTGATTTTGCAGGGAATTTCAACTGTTCTGAAAGATGTTGCCGTTCTGTTTGGACCGTCTTCAAATACCGGGGAGACTGTCTAGATGGGTTTGGAAATTGATATTGGCTGGCTTACCCTCATCATGTTCGGAAGCCTCATCGTCCTTCTTGCGGCGGGCCTTCCGCTTGCTTTTGTAACTGGCGGCCTGGCCTGTGTTTTTCTTTTTGTTTTGGGAGATGCGCAGACCCTTAATATTGTCCCCAGTCGTATCTTCCCCTTGATGACCGATTACCAGCTTTCAGCGATCCCCTTGTTTATTTTCATGGCGGCTATGCTGGAGCGGGCGGGGATCATCAAGGAGATGTTCGATGTCATTTATAAACTCCTTGGCGGCCTGAAAGGGGGGCTTGCATCAGCCACGGTTATTGCCTCAACAATTCTTGCTGCCATGGTCGGGGTGATCGGCGCGGCCGTGGTGACCATGGGCATTATCGCTCTTCCTGCCATGTTGGCGCGGCAATATAACACCAAGATCGCCATGGGATCGATTGTGGCGGGCGGGACATTGGGTATTCTCATTCCGCCGTCGATCC
>JAESPT010000009.1 GCA_016765515.1 Sneathiella sp.
AATAAAGCCATTGCCCAGAGGCTCCGGGGTTGAGTTCAAGGAAAAAGTTGTCGGAGGCTCGGTTCCAAAACAGTATATTGTAGCTGTCGAGCATGGGGTGAGGGATTATCTGGCCGAGGGCCCCTTGGGCTTTCCGGTTATGGATGTGTCTGTGACGCTTTTTGATGGACAGCATCACGCGGTGGATAGTTCTGAAAATTCATTCAGATCTGCTGCCAGAATTGCCATGGCTGAAGGAATGCCCAAATGCTCTCCTGTCTTGCTGGAGCCTGTTTACAAGGTTGAAATAGTTATGCCGAGTGAGCATACGTCAAAAGTGAACGGGATTGTGAGTGCCAGGCGGGGCCAAATTCTTGGATTTGATGCGCGTGAAGGGTGGTCGGGTTGGGATACTTTGACGGCAATGATGCCTGAGGATGAGGTTCATGATCTGATTGTTGATTTGCGATCGGCCACATTGGGAGTTGGAACTTTCAAGTCTGAATTTGATCACTTGCAAGAACTGACAGGCCATAATGCTGATAAAGTAATCCATAAACTCGAAGCGGGTCATTCCTGAAATAATACAGGTCTGCGAGAGAGGTGGTCACACCTTTCTCACAGACTATTGACTTGAGTTTTCTTCGATCCTAAGCCACTTTTCAAGCTACGAACAAATGCATTTGCGTAATTGTGGAAGGGGCAACATGCTGATAAAACGTCGAGAAGGGTGGGAAATCCCTGAAAGTCAGGTGACTTCAGAAACAGCGTATCTTGGTCGCCGCAATTTTCTGAAGACAATTGGTATGGGCGGATTAATTGCGGGTTCAGGTATTTTAAGTGCTTCAGGAAATGTCAGGGCGGCTGTCGCTGACCCAAGTGAAGCTCTGTATCCGGTTCCACGTAACAACGCCTACGAGGGCGGCCGAATGATGACTCCGGAAGAGATTTCGACCACCTATAACAATTTCTATGAGTTTGGCTCTCACAAGAATATTTCCAAAGCGGCGCAAGCTCTCAAAATCCGTCCCTGGACAGTCAAAATTGACGGGATGGTTGATAATGAAATGGAGATAGGCATAGACGATCTTCTTGCGCGTATGCCGTTGGAAGAGAGAGTCTATCGTCATCGTTGTGTGGAAGCCTGGTCTATGGTTGTTCCCTGGAGCGGTTTTGCCCTCAAAGAACTTGTGAAGCTTGCTTCTCCCACTTCAAAGGCCAAATACCTGGTTATGCAGACTTTTGAAGATAAATCGGTAGCATCCGGTCAAAAACAATTTTGGTATCCATGGCCCTATACTGAGGCTTTGACGATTGAGGAGGCGACCAACGATCTCGCCTTTATGGTCACTGGCATGTATGGGAAGCCTGTTCCAAAACAAAATGGTGCTCCGCTTCGATTGGCGGTTCCCTGGAAATATGGCTTCAAGCAAATTAAATCCATTGTTCGGTTCAGTTTCACTGAAGAACGCCCCAAAACATTCTGGGAGGAATTGAATGATAAGGAGTATGGTTTTTGGGCAAATGTAAATCCCGGCGTCCCTCATCCTCGCTGGCGGCAGGATACGGAAAGGGATATTGGAACAGGAAAGCGTATCCCAACCGAAATTTATAATGGATACGGAGAAGCTGTCGCGCATCTTTATAAAGATCTCAGGCAAAAGGACCGTCCTTTTATGTGAGGGATGAAGAGCTGTATTGGAAAAGGGCCTGCAGAAATGCGGGTCTTTTTTTTGCAAAAAAAACCAGCCTCAAAAGAGGCTGGTAAGTCTAACAGGGAGGTCTACCTAATAAAAGGTAGGGGTGGCTCAAATGGGAGGCTCGAACCACCATATCAACTGGTAAAACTACCAGCTCACAGAGCAAGCGGGGGGAGCTGCTCTGCACATCTAACATGTAAGCATGGTTTGCTGTATTTGAATGTCTCAAAAAGCATGGCTGCTATGCGTATGACGCATGGGTATGCTGCAGTAAAAAAAAAGGCCAGCCTCAAAAGAGGCTGGCAAGTCTAACAGGGAGGTATACCATCCTCGGACGGTATATTGTTACTTGCAACTGGGAGGAAAACAAGTAACAGGGAATATTGATAAGGGGGTCAATATTCCATCAATGCTGCTGTGCAGCGTCGATAATTGGAATATAGGGAATATTAGCAGGGAAGGCTACCTGTTTTATTGCAGTGCACCTATGCGGTTTATGCAATGCTCAATTATTTGTGATTTATTAAATGAAATCAATGGAATGTAAATATAGTGCGTTGCAATATATTCGGTGAATTTTTTTAAGGATGCAAAAAAAAGCCAGCCTCAAAAGAGGCTGGCAAGTCTAACAGGGAGGTTCATACCTAGAAGGTATGAAAGCTGTTTGATCTGGGAGGATAACAAACAGCAATTCACGAAAAGTTGGGAGACTATCGTGAAATTGGGTGCTGCATTGCAGCATCGAATGACCCATATTTAGGGGATTTCTTGCGGCAGTAGTAGCGATAAAAACACAAACCCGGCATGCATAATACGCATAACTAACTAGGTTCTGGTTTTAACACTGAATTTGAGAATGCCGGATGCGGAAATCAGAAAGAGGAATCCGCAACTTTTTCGACCAGAAAATCTCTGAAAATTGTTACCCTTTTTGATTTCCGAAGTTCTTCAGGGTAAACATAATATGTATCGAAGCTTGGGCCTTCAATATCAGGTAAAACCTTTACCATATTTTTGTGCCCCTGAACGATATAATCTGGAAGACTACCAATCCCAAGCCCACTTTGAATGGCAAGGAGCAATCCGTAGACATTGTTTACTTTGAAGATTGGCAATATGTCTTTATCAAATTCGCGGAGCCTGGTGAGAATCCAGTTGATGTTGGAAATATTGGAGGGTGCCTCATCGCCATAAACCAGAATTTTGCTCTTGATCAGATCTTCGATGCGATCTGGCGTTCCATTTTCTTCCAAATATTCGGGAGACGCATATAGGTGATGGCGAACCGTCATTAACTTACGCTGTATCAGATCAGGCTGTACGGGCGCGCGGAGCCGGATTGCGATGTCCGCTTCGCGCATACCAAGATCGAGTTCTCTATCCGCCAAAATCAAATTGACCGTTACTTCCGGATACAAGTTTATAAAGTCGCGAATGCGGGGGGTGAGCCAGTTTGAGCCGAGCCCAACAGTTGCGGTTACTTTAATCTCCCCTGTCGGTTTTTCCTTGGTATCGATCAGCATGGCTTCAGTCATCGCCAATTTGGCAAAAACTTCATGGGCTGTACGATAGAGCAACTCTCCCTGTTCTGTTAGCAGCAGACCGCGCGCATGCCGATGGAAAAGAGGGACGTTGACGCTCTCTTCAAGCGCACTGACTTGTCGGCTTACAGCAGACTGACTAAGGTGCAAGGTCTCACCCGCATGCGTGAAGCTTCCGGCCTCGGCAACGGCGTGAAATATACGTAATTTGTCCCAATCCATCATCAGCCCCCGTAATCTACAACATTATCTCTTTTCACAGATACTAAAGTACTTATCACTATTCCTACAGAATATGAAACTCTCGCTCTGTTCGTTTTTTAATTAAGAAACGAACAAAAATATCAAAGTGAGGATCTTATTCTTATTCAGCTGCATCAAGTACATTTTCATCTTCTAAGTCTGCAAGATATCGCTCTGCTTCCAACGCAGCCATACAACCGGTTCCCGCCGCAGTAACGGCTTGACGGTAAATTTTGTCCTGAACATCGCCACAAGCAAAAATTCCGGGAAGGTTTGTTGCAGTTGAATCAGCGACAGTGATCAAATATCCTTCGTCGTCCATATCAAGTTTGCCTTTGAACAGTTCTGTATTGGGGGTGTGCCCAATGGCGATGAAGACGCCATGTACAGAAATATCCTGAATTTCGCCTGTTTTAACATTCTTGAGGCGGGCACCGGTTACGCCAAAGGGATCAACTTCGCCCAGAATTTCTTCCAGAACGGCATCCCAGATGACCTGAATTTTCGGGTTTTTGTGAAGGCGGTCCACAAGGATTTTTTCAGCGCGGAACTGATCCCGTCGATGAACAATCGTCACTTTATCAGCATGATTGGTCAAATAAAGTGCTTCTTCCACGGCTGTATTCCCGCCGCCAACGACCAAAACTTCTTTTCCCCGATAGAAAAAGCCATCGCATGTGGCGCAGGCGGAGACACCAAATCCCATGTATTTTTCTTCGGTTGGTAGTCCCAACCATTTCGCAGCAGCACCGGTTGATATGAGGATGCTGTCCGCAATATAAATCGCGCCAGAGTCTGCTTTTGCAACATAGGGGCGTTTAGTCGTATCAACTTCAGTGATGATATCTTGATGGATGATCGTGCCAACATTTTTGGCTTGCGCTTCCATTTGCTCCATCAACCACGGACCTTGAATGGCATCGGCAAATCCTGGATAATTTTCAACATCAGTTGTGATGGTCAATTGCCCGCCGGGTTGAATGCCATGGACCATAATCGGGTTGAGTGACGCGCGTGCGGCATAAACAGCAGCTGTGCAACCTGCTGGTCCTGATCCAATAATGAGTGCTTTAGTGCTATGGATCTCTGCCATACTTAACTCCTGAATTTGTCAGCGGCCTAAATATTACCGCGCGGAAGCCTTTATTTATTATGCTGTGCGGTGCGGTGCAAGAGGGTGCACTGCAAAAATATTTGATTTTACAGTTTCTGACTTTCTTCTACATGTCGGTGTTGTTCCCATTTGTTCCATACTACAGAAGCTATTCTGCTGGTTTCCGACAGTTTCGGCGGGTTCCATTGCTGTAATGTTCCTTTAAACGGCCGCGTGTACTTTAGCGTCTGCATTCGTTGATGAAAAAAATTGAATTTTTTATTGCCGCCCGGAAGTTCATAAACCATGACCGGTTTACCGCTCGTACAGGCCTCACAAACCATATTTACAGAATCGGCCGTGACCACAATGGCGTCGCATTTCTCCAAATAGGCGAAATAAGGGTTTTCCCCCTCTCCCGTCCATAGCTGGTGGGGGAGATTTGAGAGGGTCTTTTTTAAGATCTCTGTGTTTTTATCTCCCGTACGGCGGGATGTTGTCACCAGAAAAAAGCATCCACTCTGCTTATGCATCTCAGTCAATTTAGCGCAAAGATCCCGCATGGTATCAGGTGTTACGTCATAACAGCGATTATTGCCGCCGACGAGAACCGTAACGATTGGCGCGGTTAATTCCTTAAGTTTGGTATCAAATTTCTTTGCTTCCAGCTGCAGCATTGTCTGTGTGATGCGTGTAAGGGAACCTTCGCTGACGATTACATTGTCACCGCGAAGTGTGTCATGTTCGGGAACAGCAACCAGATCAAATTTTGCTGGATTTGCATTCGGGGTTTGAATATGGACGGTAAAAGTCTTTCCTTTTGCTGCTTTTCGCACAGCAATACTCATTGGAATGGCTTGCCGGCCGCAGGAAATTAATATGTCCGGCCACGGTGCCTTTAAAAGGTCGCTTCCGTCCATCAATTGCTCCAGAGGGGATAACCACAGAGACGCTGGCAACCACCGCCAGGGTTTTTTGGTCTTTATTCGTTTGATAACGAAATCCAGCTGCATCGCTTCAGCAAGACCAATGCATTGATTCTCCATACCCGCACTGCCATCTGTCACGATCCAGCAATTTTCTGGCCGGTTTTCAAGTGCAGTGGGTATCAAGGGAGGCTTTCCTTCTCTTCATGGTGTTTACAAAGCACTATTCAGTCTGTTTCTGTGAGGTCAAGTATTTTAATTCTATCGAACACCACTTCTATTACTTGGCGTTACGGTCCCGTTGTAATAATATTACGCGCATATGATAGTTGGAGGTAATATATGCAACGAGTGAAACTCGATGACATTGATCGGCGCATTTTGCACGATCTTCAAGGAAATGGTCGCATTACAAACGTAGAGCTGGCAAAAAATGCTGGTATTTCTGCTCCCCCTTGCCTGAGGCGCGTCCGTGCGCTGGAAGAATCCGGCTATATAGAGGGGTATCACGCGCAACTTCATTCCGAGAGTTTGGGTTTTGGTGTGACAGTTTTTGCACTGGTCGGCCTACATAGTCAGGCTGAAGCCGACCTGAACGCGTTTGAAGCAAAAATACAAAGTTGGCCGATGGTTCGTGAATGTTACATGTTGGCAGGCGAAAACGATTTTATTCTTAAGGTGGTCGCGAAGGATTGGGATGCCTATCAGCAGTTCTTAACACACGAACTGACAACCGCGCCTAACGTGGAACATGTAAAAACCTCGTTGGGTATTCGTGTATCCAAGTATTTGCCAGGTGTGCCTGTTGAGCTGGATTCGGCTAAAGTCACTGGTAACGCAGGCAGATAACAGAAATCAATTAAGACATTGAAAACGTATGAATATTTGAAATTTTAAAGGGGAGGAGTGGATTATGAATGTGTTTGAAACTGATCTTGACTCAAACTCTGCCAATTATGATCCACTTTCTCCTCTTACTTTTTTAGCGCGATCCGCAACCGTTTATCCAGATCACATTGCGATGATTCACGGGGATTGGTCCTATACCTATTCTGAATTTTATGTCAGGTGCAAACGGCTTGCCAGTGCCCTGGCGACGAGAGGAATAGGGATAGGCGATACGGTGTCGATCATTGCGCCCAATGTTCCTGCCCTTTTGGAAAGTCATTTTGGTGTGCCTATGGTTGGCGCGGTTTTAAATGCGCTGAACACACGTCTGGATGCAGCGACAATTGCGCATATTCTCGATCACGCTGAGTGCAAGCTTTTGATCACGGATCGTGAATTTTCCAATGTTATGACAGAGGCACTCGAGATCGCCAATGTAACGCCGATTGTCATTGATATCGATGATACTCTGGGGGACGGGGGCGAGCTGATCGGCGAAATGACCTATGAAACCTTTTTGGATGGTGGTGATCCGCATTATGCCTGGACTGGTCCGAAAGACGAGTGGCAGGCTATTTCCCTCAATTATACATCGGGGACAACAGGTGATCCAAAAGGAGTGGTTTATCATCATCGGGGGGCTTATCTGGCAACGACAGGCAATACCATGTCCTGGACTATGCAAAAACACCCTGTCTATCTTTGGACCCTCCCCATGTTCCATTGCAACGGATGGTGTTTCCCCTGGACGATTACGGC
>JAESPT010000010.1 GCA_016765515.1 Sneathiella sp.
GTTCCTCGGAAAAATTCCGGGCAATACTTTCGTTTGTTTTCTGAGCACTTTCAAGGTCCATCCCGAGTGGTTTTTCCAACACAATCCTTGTGCGGTCATGGATGCCACCCGCCTCTTTTAAGCGGTCGCCAATCTCCCCGAATAACGATGAATGTGTCGCGAGATAGTAAACCCGAATAAAGTCCGGGTTTATCTGGAGTTTCTCTATAAGAGCATTAAAGTCTGCCGGTTCCTTGACATCCAGTTTTATATAGTGAAGTCGTTTGGCAAAGGCGCTCCAATTCTCTTCACTGAACGGATTGTCCGTCATGTGCTTCTCGCAGCCTTTTCGCACCAGAGATGCATAGTCCTTTTGCGACAGATCACGCCGGCCTAAAGCGATAATGCCACTTTTTTCCGGGAGCCGCCCGTCGCATTCACTAAACAGCATTGCGGGCATCAGTTTGCGAATGGCCAAATCACCCGTACCGCCAAACACGATAAAATTAAACGGATCAACACCTAAGGCAGCTGTCATACTCTAACCTCACAAAAGAAGGACAAGCAGGTATAATGAAAGATGAAGTAAAGGAGGGCAAGGTCAACAGAGTAATAAATGTTAGCGATAACAAATCTTTAATATTTCATCGCACTATATGAAACGGTGAAACAACGAAGTAATTTGAATAATAAACCTCTTATTTCACCGCTAAAAAAAAGCTCAGTCTATCAACGCCTGATGTACGAGTGCCCGAAGTTCTTTTCGTATGGGGTAATAGCTGGACGGCAAAAGCTGCGTCGCAAAAAGAACCACCATATCTTCAAGAGGATCGACCCAGAAGACTGTACTTGCCAGGCCGCCCCAGCCAAAATCACCGGGAGATCCCATCATTTGAGCTTTTGCGGGGTCCAGCATAACCCAGCCGCCGAGTCCAAAGCCGACACCCGCAAAGGAAACTTCAGAAAAAACGGCTTGCCCCATGGACGCCAGGTCACCGGGCATATGATTTTGCATCATGAAATCAACAGTTCTGCTGCCCAGCAGTTGTTCCTTACCACATCGTCCACGAAGTCGGATCATTTCAGCAAACTTCAAGTAATCAGGAATGGTAGAAAGCAGACCGCCGCCGCCGGACAATCCTTGGACAGTGCCTGCTGCAAAAATCGACTTTTCAGGATCATCCACCGGTCTCAATTTTCCGCGGCCATCTGGCGTATAACTTGCCGCCAGTCGGGACTTATTTTCCGGCGCAATTTCAAAAGCTGTTTCGGTCATTTCAAGAGGGTCAAATAGGGTCTCTTTAAGAAAATGATCCAACTTTTTTCCGGAAATTACTTCAATTAACCGGCCAACGACATCTGTTGAAACCCCATAATTCCATCGACTACCAGGCTCGAACTTCAAAGGGAACTGCCCTAGCAAGTTTATTTGGTCTTCCAGTGTTCCCCTGCGCGGACCGAAGTCCATCTTTTCCTGTCCATAGAGAGTTTCGAGAACGCCCAGATTAAAATCATAGGTTAGTCCAGAACAATGGGTAAGCAAATGATGGATTGTCGGTTTAACCGTACAAGGCTCCGTGTCTTCGACAGATTGCGCATTCGCCCTCAGAACACGCATATCCTTAAACGCCGGAATGAACTCCTCGATAGGGTCATCAAGGTGGAAGAGCCCCTTTTCATATAGCGACATCAAAGCGACGGATGTGACCGGTTTCGTCATGGAATAAAAACGGGCAATCGTATCCTCCTGCCAGTTAATTTTCCGCTCTATATCCGCATATCCTGTCCAATTGGAGTAAACAACTTCACCACTTCTGGCGACTAATGTTTGAGCGCCAGATATTTTTCCGGAATCTACATAGCGTTTCATCCAGTCAGTAATATTTTCAAGCCTAGAGGAAGAGAAGCCCAGCGCTTCAGAATTGCGAGTCACGTCCATAATCTCTCCTTTTTTATTTTTTTAAGGCACATTTATGGTCGAGCCACGATTGTTTTCTGGGATTGAACGCCGAGCCCTTCAACACTCATTTCGATTTTCTGTCCAACTTCCAGATAAATCGGATCTGGTTTCTGGCCCATACCAACCCCCGGAGGTGTCCCCGTCGAAATAATATCTCCTGGCTCCAACGTCATGAATTCACTTAAATGGGAAATGACAGTCGCCACATCAAAAACCATGGTTTTTGTATTCCCGTTTTGATAGCGATGACCGTCAACTTCCAACCACATATCAAGATTTTGTGGATCTGCAATTTCGTCTTTGGTCACCATCCACGGACCAATCGGACCAAAAGTGTCGTGACTTTTCCCTTTAACCCATTGCCCTGAGCGTTCTGATTGGAATGCCCGTTCCGAGACATCATTAACCGCACAATAACCAGCGACAAAGTCAATCGCCTGGTCAACAGAGACGTATTTTGCCCGCTTACCGATGACCACGCCCAGTTCAACCTCCCAGTCAGTCTTTTCAGACCCACGGGGAATTTCGATATCATCATTTGGTCCGCAAATTGATGTGGTTGCCTTCATGAAAACGATAGGCTCTTTTGGCAAAGCCATTCCCGTTTCTGCTGCATGATCGGAATAATTTAATCCAATGCAGATGAATTTCCCGACACGGCCAACACAGGGGCCAATTCTCACGCCCTTATCCACCTCTGGCAGTGAAGTGAGATCCAGAGAGGATAATTTGTTGAGCATGTCTTCTGTCAGGACGTCACCCGTTACATCCTCAATCACAGCGGACAAATCGCGAATGTTTCCCTCGCCGTCCAAAACACCCGGCTTTTCCTGTCCTTCTGGACCAAATCTAAGCAATTTCATGTTTATTAATCCCTGATTTCATGTCTGACTGTTATAGAGAGATGACGATTGCCTCGATATTCCGCTGCTGATTGGCGGGGCAACAACCTCAAAAATCCATACCGCGGTGAAAATTGATCCCAATTTTAATTTAAATCAGGCGATTCATGTGGTTGACGCCAGCCGCGCGGTGGGCGTGGTGTCAAAATTATTGTCTGACACAGGGCGTGACAGTTACATTGAGGAAATTCGCAGCGAATATAAAGAGATGGCTGAACGCCACGCCAAAAAGCAACAACGCCCCGATACAAGGGCAACACTTGCTCAGGCCCGCGCCAATAAAACACCCATTGACTGGCAGGGCTACAAGCCCGTCAGGCCAGGCTTTTTAGGCACGCGTATCTTTGATAATTATGATTTGAGCGAGATTGCCGGA
>JAESPT010000011.1 GCA_016765515.1 Sneathiella sp.
CAGGCCTTGCTGAATATGGGCTTGTGAAATAGAGAAGCCTTCAAGCTTGTCCAAGCAGGCCAGGGCCGTCGCGGCGTTCGCTGTTTGATGACTGCCTTTCAGCGCGGGTTTTTCAACAGGGAAAGATCCATGATCCCCCTCATAAATCCAACTGTCTTGGGTTTCAGAATTACGGAAATTCCAATCTCTGCCCTGGCTGTAAGGTTTCGCACCGACTTTCTTTGCGTGTGCTGTCAGGGCGGCAAATACAAGGTCGTCCTGGGGGCCAATCACCACCGGCACATCGTGTTTCATGATACCGGCCTTTTCAAGAGCAATGCCTTTAAGGTCCGATCCTAAAAACTGTTCGTGATCATAGGAAATAGGGGTGATCGCTGTAAGATGAGGTTTGGCCACAACATTTGTTGCATCCAGGCGGCCGCCCAGACCGGTTTCTAACAGCAGGATATCAGCCGGATGATCAGCGAAGGCTTTCAGGGCGGCGGCTGTTGTGATTTCAAAATAGGTGATGGGCGTGCAGCCGTTTATGGATTCGCATTCCTCAAGAAGGTTTGATAGTTTCGCCTCCGAAATGATATTTCCTGCCAGGACAATTCTTTCGGCAAAACGCACAAGATGCGGCGAGGTATAAATATGAACGGAGTATCCGGCCGCTTCCAAAATGGCGCGTAAATAGGCGAGGAGCGATCCTTTCCCATTTGTGCCGGACACATGGATAACTGGAGGAAGCCGGTCTTGTGGATTCCCCAGTTTCTCCAATATGTCGGTCATTCGATCCAAAGATAGATCGATGATCTTGGGATGCAGCGCCATCAGGCGGTTCAGTATGGCGTCACTTTGCTGGTCTGGCACGGTCTTTGGCTCCCGCCTTTACTCTGTTCCAGTTGACTCTGGTTCAGACTCGTCCCCTTTTTTGTCTAGCACGGCTGGCGTGTCAATGGCGGATTCTTCTATTGCAGTGTCTTGCTCCGTCCGCTTTTTGTTGGCGATCAGGTCAATGATGCGGCTCAAGGTGCCTTTTAGTTCTTGGCGATGCACCACCATGTCCAGCATACCTTTTTCCAGTAGAAACTCGGCCCTTTGGAACCCTTCGGGCAGTATTTCGCGAATGGTTTCTTCAATAACGCGCGGGCCGGCAAAACAAATGAGGGCACCGGGTTCTGATATCTGAATATCGCCGAGCATGGCGTATGACGCCGTGACGCCACCTGTTGTTGGATCGGTCAGGACAACAATGAAGGGAAGCTTTGCTTCTTTGAGACGTTGAACTGCAACGGTTGTTCTTGGCATTTGCATCAGGGACAAAATCCCTTCCTGCATCCGAGCACCGCCAGCGGCTGTCAGCAGAATTAGGGGGGCTTTTTGCAAAATAGCCAGCTTGGAGGCGGCAACAATCGCCTCGCCGACAGCCATACCCAGAGAGCCGCCCATAAAGCTAAAGTTTTGAACGCCAATAACGGCCGAATTACCCCCCAATTTACCGTGGGCGACGATCATTGCATCTTTGTCACCAGTTTTATTGCGGGCGTCTTTCAGGCGATCTGTATATTTCTTTGAATCGCGAAATTTTAATGGATCAACCTGCACATCGGGTAACTCAATGACATTATATTTGCTGTCATCAAACAGCTGACTTAAACGTTCTTTTGGACCAATGCGCATATGGTGTTCGCAATGATTGCATACATTCAGATTAGTCGCTAGATCATTGTGAAACAACATTTGACCGCAAGAGGGACACTTTATCCACAGATTATCCGGCGTATCCTTTATGGTCGTCAATTTGCGGATTTTTGGAAGAACTTTGTTGGTTAGCCAATTCATTATCTGGTTCCGTTAATTCTTTGTAACGCTGCGAATGCCTGCGGATAGTTCAGCGGCGAGCTCCAAGGTAGAGGCAACGGCTTCATCTTTGCTTTTCGCCGCAGCAATTCTGTCAATCAATGCTGTGCCAACCACAGCGCCATCGGCGATTTTAGCAATTTCAGCGGCTTGCTCCCCCGTACGAATACCAAAGCCGACGGCAATCGGTAACGTGGTGGCTTTTCTAATTCTTTCAAGGGAAGCGGCGACATCGCGAGGTTCCGGTGCGGCTGCCCCGGTTGTTCCGGCGATGGAGACGTAATAGAGGAAACCCGATGTGTTTTTCAAAATAGTCGAGAGACGCTTGTCATCGGTTGTCGGGGTTGCGAGGCGTATGAAATTGATCCCGGCTTTTATGGCAGGAAGGCACAGTTCATCATCTTCTTCCGACGGAAGGTCAACAATGATCAGGCCATCAATTCCGGCCTCTTTCCCGTCTTTTAGAAACTGTTCAACGCCATAGGAATATATGGGATTGAAGTACCCCATCAGAACAATCGGTGTCTCATTGTCCGTTTCGCGAAATTCACGGATCAGTCGCAACGTAGATTTTAAAGTAGTTCCGGAGGCAAGAGCCCGGAGGCCTGCTTGCTGAATGGCCGGACCGTCGGCCATAGGATCGGTAAACGGCATACCCACTTCAATAATATCTGCGCCAGCGCCGGGAAGGCCTTTAATAAGCTTCAAGGCGGTTTCGTGATCCGGATCGCCGGACATGACAAAGGTAATAAAAGCTGATCGGCCTTCTTTTGCCAAAGCCGCGAAGCGACGGTCAATACGGGTTTCAATCACAGTTTAACTCCCAATGCGTCTGCAACAGTAAAAATATCTTTGTCTCCGCGGCCGGAGAGATTGACAACAATAAGGTGGTCATTTGGAAGCGAGGGGGCCAATTTTTCCAAGTAGGCCAAGGCGTGACTGGATCCGAGCGCTGGAATGATCCCCTCCAATTTGCTGCACAGCTGGAACGCCTCTAAAGCTTCATCATCTGTTGCATTGACATACTTAACCCGCCCCATGTCATTCAGCCAGGAATGTTCCGGGCCAATACCAGGATAATCAAGACCGGCAGAAATGGAATGTGCTTCAATAATCTGTCCGTCATCATCCTGCAGCAGGTACGTGCGGTTGCCATGCAGAATGCCGGGGCGACCGCCTTTTAGGGAGGCTGCA
>JAESPT010000012.1 GCA_016765515.1 Sneathiella sp.
CGACGGTGTCGCTTGATCATGAACAAACATACCCTTTGTCTGATTAAACAGCTCATCCATCCCTTCGCTACCGGCGCCAGAGGCGGACTGGTAGGTAGAGACAACAACACGTCTAATCTTTGCTCGATCATGCAAAGGTTTCAAGGCCATGACAAGCTGTATTGTCGAGCAGTTTGGATTCGCAATAATATTCTTCTTTGTATAACCAGAGACATCCTGCGGATTTACTTCCGGCACTATTAGAGGAACATCCGGGTCCATCCGAAAATGGGAGGAATTATCAATAACGATACAACCCTGTTTGGCCGCAATCGGCGCATATTTTGCAGAAATGGACCCCCCTGCGGAAAACAAGGCAAAATCGGTTCCCGTGAAATCAAAATCGTCCAGTGCTTTTATGGTAAGGGTCTTGTCACCGAAGGAAACCTCTCTCCCCGCTGACCGTTTAGAGGCCAATGCCGTAACTTCTGTAACAGGAAAATTACGTTCGTCCAGAATGTTCAGCATCTCGCGGCCCACAGATCCTGTGGCGCCGACTACAGCGACTCTATATCCCATGATATTGATCTCTTCATCTTATTATTGGCGACGATGAAAAACGCCGCCAAGTCGGGTTACTCAATTAATGAACTGATAGATAAGGTTAGTTGCCTATCTTATCAAGTTCACGCAAAATAGCATCCCCCATGGTGGTGGTGGCCACTTTAGCCATGCCCTCCGCCATAATATCAGCAGTGCGCATGCCACCTGCGAGGACGTTCTGAACAGCTGTTTCGATCAGATCGGCCTCTTCAGGCATATCGAAGCTATAGCGAAGAGCCATAGCGTATGAAAGAATGGTTGCAATTGGATTTGCAAGATTTTGTCCGGCAATATCCGGCGCAGAACCATGGACGGGTTCATACATTGCTTTACGGCGTCCATGCTCGTCCACATCTCCTAAAGATGCGGAAGGCAACATGCCAAGCGAGCCTGTCAGCATCGCAGCGCAATCGGACAGAATATCCCCGAACAGGTTATCGGTGACAATCACATCAAATTGTTTCGGCGCGCGAACCAATTGCATGGCCGCATTATCCGCATACATATGGGACAGTTCAACTTCCGGAAATTCTGTCTCACCGATTATGGTCACTTCTTCACGCCAAAGCACACCGGATTCCATCACATTGGCTTTTACACAGGAAACGAGGCGACCATCCCGTTTTTTGGCAAGCTCAAAGGCAACGCGCGCAACCCGGTGGATTTCAGGCGTTGTGTAAACTTGCGTATTCACTCCCCTGCGAACACCATTGCCCAGATCTTCGATACCGCGGGGTTCACCGAAATAGACACCGCCGGTCAATTCACGAACGATCATGATATCCAGACCGCTGACCAATTCAGGCTTCAGACTGGAGGCATCAACAAGCGCATCAAAACAAATGGCCGGGCGCAGATTTGCATAAAGTTCAAGATCCTTACGAAGACGTAAGAGCCCGCGTTCCGGCTTGACGGAGAAGTCCAGGTTGTCCCATTTCGGGCCGCCAACTGCGCCGAGAAGAACCGCGTCAACATTCTGTGCTTTTTCTACTACTTCATCTGTAATCGGGATACCGTGCTTATCGATGGAAGCCCCACCAACAAGATCTTCATCCAGATCAAACTTTACTGCACGGTTATGTTCCATCCAGTCAACAACACGGCGAACCTCTGTCATTGCTTCAGGGCCAATACCGTCACCAGGTAGAATCAGAAGAGATTTATTTGACGCCATTATTCTTACTTCCTTATCGTCGGGTCGCTCAATCTCCAAGTGTATCAGAGATTTTTTATTATGATACTGTTTAGCTTTGCAGCCAAGGTTGGGACAATTTCTGCTTTTCTTCAAAGCTGTCCACTTTATCCTTTTTCTCCAACGTCAAACCAATATCATCCAGCCCGTTCAGCAGGCAATGCTTGCGGAATGCTTCCAACTCGAACGAAATAGTTCCGCCGTCCGGACCCTTAATTTCCTGAGTTTCCAGATCGACAGACAAAGTCGCGTTTGATCCGCGATCTGCATCATCCATCAATTTTTCCAGTTCTTCCGGCGATACTCTGATCGGGAGAATGCCATTTTTGAAGCAGTTATTATAAAAAATATCGGCAAAGCTTGTGGAAATCACGCAGCGAATTCCAAAGTCAAGCAGCGCCCACGGAGCGTGTTCACGGCTAGAACCACAACCGAAATTGTCTCCAGCAACCAGAATTTCCGCCTTGCGATAGGCAGGCTGATTGAGAACGAAGTCTTCCCGGTCATTGCCATCATCATCATAGCGCATTTCAGCGAAAAGGTTCTTCCCCAACCCATTGCGCTTAATGGTTTTCAAAAACTGCTTGGGGATAATCATGTCCGTGTCGATATTAACCAAAGGCATGGCAGCGGCTACACCGGTAAGTTTTGTGAACTTTTCCATCGATCTTCCCCTTTAATCCAACTCACGAACGTCTGTTAAGTGACCCGTAATCGCAGCAGCTGCTGCCATTGCAGGACTAACAAGATGCGTCCGACCACCGCGGCCCTGACGGCCTTCGAAGTTCCGATTGGATGTTGAGGCACACCGATCTCCTGCATCCAGGCGATCCGCATTCATGGCAAGGCACATGGAACAACCAGGTTCGCGCCATTCAAAACCGGCCTCCGTAAAGATGACATCCAGGCCTTCTTCTTCGGCCTGAACTTTTACAAGACCAGAACCCGGAACGATGATCGCATTCACCGTATCCTTGACTTTCTTGCCCTTTACCACATCGGCAACGATACGAAGATCTTCGATGCGCCCATTGGTACACGATCCGACAAAGACATGATCCACTTCAATGTCCGTCAGTTTCATACCCGCTTCAAGGCCCATATATTTCAAGGACCGTTCAGCTGCCGTCTGTTTACCGCTGTCGGCAAAATCAGAAGGTGCAGGCACGGTCCCCGTTATAGGAAGTGCATCTTCAGGGCTCGTGCCCCAAGTGACATAAGGAATGATATCGTCTGCGTCCATGACGACAATTTCATCAAAATGAGCGCCTTCATCTGTCGCTAAAGTTTTCCAATAGGCAACAGCCTGCTCAAATGCTCCGGCTTTTGGGGCGTATGGGCGTCCCATCACATAATCATAGGTCGTTTGATCCGGTGCAATCAAACCGGCGCGGGCGCCCGCTTCGATTGTCATGTTGCACAAGGTCATCCGGCCTTCCATAGACAGGGAACGAACAGCCTCTCCGGCATATTCAATCACACAGCCTGTGCCGCCTGCGGTGCCAATTTTGCCGATAATCGCCAGCGCCAGATCCTTGGCGGTAACCCCTGCGGGCAACGTGCCATTGACCAACACCTGCATATTCTTGGCTTTATTCTGAATCAGAGTCTGGGTCGCTAAAACATGTTCAACTTCAGACGTCCCAATTCCATGGGCCAGGGATCCAAAGGCACCATGAGTGGATGTATGGCTATCGCCACAAACAATGGTCATTCCCGGTAATGTCAGACCCTGTTCCGGTCCGATGATATGCACGATACCGCGGCGCTCATCGGTCATGGAAAAGTAATTCACACCAAACTCTTTGACGTTGGATTCAAGTGTATCCACCTGAAGCTTACTTTCCGGATCAGTAATCCCTTTATGCAGGTCCTTGGTGGGTACATTGTGATCAGCAACAGCAAATGTTGCATCCGTACGATGTACCTTTCGTCCTGAATTACGGAGGCCCTCGAACGCCTGCGGGCTTGTCACCTCATGAACCAGATGTCTGTCAATATAGAGCAGTGAGGCACCATCATCTTGAGTATCTACCAGATGATCGTCCCAAATCTTGTCATACAGTGTCTTTGCTTTGCCCATAATAGCGTCCTCTCTAAGCGGGGATTTTTATATTAATATAGAGCGGTCTCGGCACAGCGTATCCCATGCCGAGCTTTTCTGCCCGAATTAAAGGCAGAACGTATTTTAGCTTTCCGCTTTAGTCGTGTTTCGATCAAAACGACGTTCGCGAATACGCGCCTTCTTACCACGCAATTCGCGCAGGTAATAAAGCTTGGAGCGACGGACGATGCCCTGGCGCACAACTTCAATTTTATCAACACGCGGAGAATAGAGTGGGAAAATACGTTCCACACCTTCACCGTAGGAGATTTTACGAACTGTGAAGTTTGCATTGATACCGCCGGAGTTACGAGCGATACAGACGCCTTCAAACATCTGAATACGTTCCCGTGTACCTTCAACAACCTTCACATGGACGCGAAGCGTATCCCCTGCGCGGAAATCCGGAACCGGACGTTCAGCTGTAAGCTTCTCGATCTGCTCTTGCTCTAGCTTTTGAATAACATTCATAGCTTTCACCTTTATTTCAAATTTTCACCTGACCAGCGTTCCCAAAGGTCCGCCCGCCGTTGTTTCGTCACTTCTTCGGACTGGCGCTGCCGCCACTCCTTAATCTTCTTATGATGTCCCGAAAGCAAAACTTCCGGAACGACTCGGTCTTCCCAGACCGGAGGCCGGGTATAATGTGGATATTCCAACAACCCGGTCTCAAAACTTTCTTCCATCAGCGACGCCTGATTTCCCGTAACCCCCGGAAGCAGACGAATGACCGCATCAAGTAATGCAAGCGCTGCAATCTCACCGCCCGATAGGATGAAATCGCCAAGGCAGACTTCCTCCATATTGCGGGCTTCGAGTACACGCTGGTCAATTCCTTCAAACCGGCCACACACCAAAATTGCTCCTGGTCCGCCGCTCAACTCCCGAATATAGGCCTGGTCCATGACCCGGCCCCGGGGACTGAAGTAAATCAACCTTTTATCATCACCCGATACAGCTTTCGCTGAATCAATGGCGTCCGCCAGTACATCCGGCCGAATGACCATACCGGCACCACCACCAAAAGGACTGTCATCCACAGTATTATGCTTACCAACCGAATAATCCCGAATGTTGGAAACCTGTAAATCCCAGGCTCCGTTTTCCAGTCCCCGTCCAGCCAATGATTGGCCCAGAGGTCCTGGAAACATTTGTGGATACAGGGTCAAAACATGCGCAACCCAAGCTGCTTGTGTTTCGGTCCTGTCTTCTTCGGTTGCGCTTAATCCGCTATGGTCAGCACTCCCATTCATTTCTCGTCCTCTGCATCCTTCACGTCCGGGTCCCTATCGGGCACCGAGAAGAAATCATCGGACAAACTCAAAACCACTTGGCCTGCTGCTATATCAACCGTTGGGACCATTTCAATTGTAAATGGAACCAGAACCGTTGACTTGACGCTTTCGCCTTCCGGTGTAATCTCCAGCATATCTCCGGCACCAAAATCGTGAACACGGAGAATAATGCCAAATTTGGTGCCGTCTTCAAATACCGCATCCAACCCTATCAGATCAGTGTGGTAAAATTCATCGTCACCTTCCGTATCCGGCAATTTGTCCCTGGAAACATACAGCTCTGTCCCTTTAAGGGCCTCGGCTTGATTTCTATCAGAGACACCCGCAACACGAACAACCGGGAGACCTTTTGAAAACCCGACAAGCTTCACTTTATACTGCGTGGAGCCTGACTTGTTTTCCAGTGTACCGTAGGAGGTGATACCTTCAGGAACTTCTGTGAAAGTCTTGACCTTCACTTCACCTTTGATACCTTTTGCTCCCGCGATCACACCTAACAGCAATCGACCTGACTGTGGCATGCCAAAAACCCCTTAGGCTTCTGCAGCTTCCTCAGCAGGTGCAGGTGCCGCAGCAGCTTCAGCAGCAGACTTTGCTGCTTCTTCGATCTCCCGAAGACGTTCCTGAGCCTTTGCTTTTGGTTTGGCTTTATTCGGATTATTCCGAGTTGCCTTTTCACCAATTCCAACAGCCGCCAAGAAACCAGCAACACGATCAGTTGGCAGAGCACCGTGGCCCATCCAATGCTTGATGCGGTCTTCTTTCAAAGTGATGCGATTTTCGTCATCTTTTGCGAGCATGGGGTTATAGGTTCCCACAATCTCGAGGTACCGACCATCACGAGGGCTGCGAACATCCGCTACTACTATACGGTAGAAGGGACGTTTTTTAGCACCCTGACGGGTAAGGCGAATTTTCAATGCCATAACTTACGTTCTTTCTCTTACAAAAAATTAGTCAAACTCAAAATTTCATACCAGGGGGAAGAAGACCTTGCAGGCCGCCACGCATGACGCCTTTATTGCCGAGTTTCTTCACCTTCTTCATCATGGAGGCCATCTGTTTGTGTTGTTTCATCAAACGGTTGACATCCTGTACGGTCATGCCTGCTCCTGCAGCGATACGGCGCTTGCGAGAGGCGGCAAGAATCTGTGGGTTACGACGCTCTTTCGGCGTCATGGATTCGATAATGGCAATCTGCCTTTTCAACAGCTTGTCATCCAAATTTGCGCCTTCAAGCTGCTTTTTCATCTTACCGACACCGGGAAGCATGCCGACCAGACTATTCAGGCCGCCCATTTTCATCATCTGGCGAAGTTGTGTGGCCAGATCATCAAAATCGAAAATACCTTTTTGTAACTTGCGCGCAAGTTTCTCAGCTTCATCCTGATCAATGGTCTCTGCGGCTTTTTCAACCAGAGACACCACATCACCCATCCCGAGGATACGGTTGGCAATACGATCAGGGTGAAACGCTTCCAGTGCATCCAGCTTTTCGCCTGTACCGAGCAATTTGATTGGACAGCCGGTCACTTCGCGCATGGAGAGGGCGGCACCGCCGCGACCATCCCCATCAATACGGGTCAGAACGATACCGGTTATATCCACCCGCTCTTTAAATTGCTGGGCAACATTAACCGCGTCCTGACCGGTCAAGCTATCAACAACAAGCAATGTTTCCGTCGGTGCTGAATTCTGATGGACAGCCTTCATCTCTGCCATCAGCTGCTCATCCACATGCAGGCGACCTGCTGTGTCGAGCAATATGACGTCAATGCCCTGAAGCTTGGCAGACTGCAAAGCGCGCTTGGCAATTTCTACAGGTTGCTGACCGTCAACAATTGGCAGGGTGGCAATTCCAGTCTGCTCGCCCAGAACACGAAGCTGTTCCTGAGCCGCTGGCCGGCGAACATCCAGGGACGCCATCATAACTTTTTTGTTATGTTTTTCGGTCAGAAGTTTGGCGATTTTTGCAGTTGATGTGGTTTTACCAGATCCTTGCAGACCGACCATCATATAGACAATAGGCGGAACCGCGATCAGGTTCAATTCTTGCGACTCTGATCCCAATGTTTCAACAAGCTGGTCATGAACCACCTTGATAACCATCTGCCCCGGATTGATGGATTTGAGAACATCCGTCCCGATCGCCTTGGCTTTGACCTTCTTAATAAAGCTTTTAACAACGGGCAGCGCAACATCAGCCTCAAGCAAGGCAACACGCACTTCGCGCATCACGTCACTGACGTCTGATTCTGTCAAGGCGCCGCGCCTGGTCAACTTACCAAGGACATCGCCTAATCTGCCTGTCAAATTTTCGAACATATGGCAACTAACCCG
>JAESPT010000013.1 GCA_016765515.1 Sneathiella sp.
GCCCATTATTTGGGACTTGAACTTAATCACCATGATGCTCTTTCAGACAGCCGGGCCTGTGCCAATATTGTCATTGCTGCAGAAAAGGATGGATGGAGCTTCGATGCAGGCTTTGACAATGTGGGAGAACGATATACCGCGCTTGAGGAATAGGGCTTTGATCTTTTTTTTGTTGAGAACGATTACTAAAAACAATTGACCTTTATAACACCTTAATGTTTTAATAATGATTATCAATTGCGAAAAAAATTCATACTCACTATGGTCATTGTCAGAAACCTTAAACCCGCCTCCCTGGCCAATCTGATTCTTCAGACGCTAAAAGAGCAGACTCCCCCTAATTCAGACAATCAAAAGCCGATTAAAACGGCAGTGATAGTGCCTTCAAGAGGAAGGCAAAAATCTTTCTGAAAACTCCCGATCCACACACAGAAATTTGGCATAAAAAAAGCTGCACCGGAGAACCGGAGCAGCTTTTCTAATTCGGGCCTATTAAATTTAGGCGGCGACTTGTGCGGTCGCTGCCTGAATTTTCTTCAACTGACGACGGGCAGCATGGCGACCCGTCTTCAGTGTAATTTTACGTGCGGCGCGTTGTGCGTTTGAACGACAGTTTTTTGTACCGCCATTACCACGTCCACCACCACCGGATTTCCGGCTTTTGCCACCCTGATTGCGGCCATTCCGTGCTGATCTCGCTGTCATGTGACTAGCTCCGTTTGGTTCTAACTTAAATTCGAAGCGCTTTACATAATAGGTTGATGGCAAAAGGTACAGAAAAACTTTTCAGAAATTGAGAATTTTTGAAATTTATCGGTATTTCACCTGTCATAATGGTGTCAATTCCCGCTTTTCTCAAAATATCGACGTAAGAATGGCAAAAAATTGAGAATCTCTCTGCAAAAAAACACAAAAAAAAAAGCGGCTCGAAAAAGCCGCTTTCTCAGATTCTTATAAAATTGGTCTTAGTTAAAAACGCTCTGCAGCTTCATGGCAATACCCATGTTGCCTTCGATTTTCAATTTACCCATCATAAAAGCTGTTGTGGGATCAAGATCGCCAGCCGCCAGTTTTTCAAAATTTTCAATGGAGATTTTAATGGTGCAATCCGCTTCTTCATCTTCATTGCTAACGACATTCGGGACGGTGTCGGCGTCTACGTGAATGATTCCCTCCCCTTTGAAATCAAACTTTAAAGTTGCGCCCAGACCACAGTCTTCACCAATTTTTTCACGCATTGTTTCTGTAATCTCTTCGAGAGTCGCCATTACTAGCCCTTTCCTAGTCAGCTAAAAAATATTGTGTACAGAAATCTAACCACTGTTATAATTTAGGCTAGTCCATTGACGTTAACGTAAACGTCACTCGCCACGAAGTCAAATAATGAAGTCGCCATAAGGATGAATACAAACGAGGCGTCCTTCAAATAACGAAAACAGCATGCTGGGAGGCATTATATGACATACCGATCCATCTTCCGCCCGGGCCTTTTCGAAGGCCAGACAATTGTCGTAACCGGCGGAGGCAGCGGTATTGGTCGTTGTACAGCGCATGAACTTGTCTCATTAGGTGCCAAAGTCGCAATTGTTGGTCGGAATGACGAAAAACTAGCAACTGTGAAAGCCGAAATTGAGGCTGCTAATGGCACGGCTTCCACCCATATTTGCGACATACGGATTGAAGAGTCTGTTCGCGATACGATTAGTAAAATTCTGGAAATTCACGGTGCCATAAATGGCCTGGTCAATAATGCAGGCGGTCAATTCCCGGCTCCTTTAGAAAGCATCAGTTTAAAAGGCTGGGAAGCTGTGGTTAAAACGAATTTGACCGGCGGGTTTTTGATGGCCCGGGAATGCTACACACAATGGATGAAAGAAAACGGCGGCGGTTCCATCGTCAACATCACTGCTGACATGTGGCTCTCTATGCCGGGTATGGGGCATTCAGGCGCCGCCCGAAAAGGGATGATGAGTTTTTCAGAAACGGCGGCTCTGGAATGGGCTCCTGCCGGTGTGCGCGTCAATACAGTTGCTCCCGGATGGATCATGTCCTCGGGCATGGATACATATCCTGAATGGTATCAGGAGACCATCGTCGGTCTTGCCGACGACAATCCAGCAAAACGCCTCGGAACTGAATCGGAAACCTCGGCCGCTATTGTCTTCCTTCTATCCGAAGCAGCGGCCTTTATTTCCGGAAGTTCAATCCGTGTTGACGGCGCCGCACCGAACGCCCGGACGAACTGGCCTATGCCTTCTCATAACAATAATAAGGCCTTCAACGGCTTTCATCTGGCCGTTACACCGAAAATTTTCGAGAAAAAAGCCAACTCCAGCGACGACTAAAGAAGGAAGACGAGTATGCCGGTAATTCAGTCGGAAATCGATACAAACAGCGCCTCCTTCAAAGCCAACCGAGACGCCACTCTTGATCTGATAAAAGAATTTCGGAACCTGGAGCAACAGGTGCGAAATACGTCCAATTCAAAGAAAGAAAAATTTGAAAAACGGGGGCAACTCCTCCCTCGAGAACGCGTCTCTCTTCTTCTCGATAAAGGCGCGCCTTTTATGCAGCTCTCGACCCTGGCGGGTCTGGGCATGCACGATGATGACGGCGTTAAAGAAGTTCTCGGTGCCGGTATTATCATCGGCATTGGATATGTATCCGGCATTCGCTGCATCGTAAAGGCGTCCGACAGTGCGATTAAGGGCGGAACAATTGCCCCCATGGGATTGGAGAAAAATCTTCGGGCACAGGAAATCGTCTTAAAAAACAAACTTCCTGTTATCAATCTCGTTGAATCTGGCGGTGCTAATCTTCTGTATCAGTCGGAAATATTTATCAAAGGTGGACAGGGGTTTGCCAATCAGGCGCGAATGTCCGCGGCAGGTATCCCCCAGATAACCGTTGTCCACGGATCCAGCACGGCGGGCGGCGCCTACCAGCCAGGATTATCTGACTATGTTGTGATGGTAAAAGGCGGCGCGAAGGTCTTTTTGGCAGGGCCTCCCCTATTGAAGGCCGCGACTGGTGAGATTGCAACAGATGAGGAACTGGGCGGTGCGGAAATACACTCCACAATCTCTGGTGTCTCTGAATATCTGGCGGAAAATGATGCGGATGGCATTCGCATTGCGCGCGAAATTATGGCCAACATCCCGTGGGATGACGACATTGAACGGCTCCCCCCTAAAGATCACAAAGATCCCCTCTATGACATAGAAGAACTTCTCGGTATCGTCCCAACGGATTATCGCAAACCGTACGATGTTCACGAGGTTATCGCGCGTTTTGTTGACGGATCAGAATTCTTGGATTTCAAAAGTCTCTACGGCATTCATACTGTGTGCGGACATGCCAAAATAGAAGGGCAGGCAATCGGGATTATCGGCAATAATGGCCCGATTGATGCGGATGGCGCGACAAAGGCGGCGCAGTTTATTCAGCTGTGCTGCCAATCTGGAACACCGATTATCTTCCTGCAGAACACCACGGGCTTTATGGTCGGCATAGACGCTGAGCAGGCAGGTATCATCAAACACGGAGCGAAAATGATTCAGGCGGTCACCAATGCGACCGTTCCTAAAATCACCCTTCATATCGGCGCCAGCTTTGGCGCCGGAAACTACGGCATGTGCGGCCGTGCTTTCGATCCAAGTTTCATCTTTGCCTGGCCCAACAATAAAATCGCCGTCATGGGCGGTGAGCAGGCCGCTAAAGTACTTTCCATTGTCACTGAGGCAAAATTCAAGCGCTTGGGGCAGGAACCGGACCGGGAAGCGTTGGACCAGATGGAACAGGGCATTATCAAACGTATGGACAAAGAATCAACGGCGCTTTTCGCGACGGCTCACCTTTGGGATGATGGCCTCATTGATCCGCGGGACACCCGTAAAGTACTGAGCTACTGCCTTTCTATCGCTATGGAAGGTCGTAAAAGAAAGACAAACACAAACACATTTGGCATCGGTCGCATGTAATTTAAGGGGATAATTAAATGATCTACGGACCAGAACATAAAGAATTCATGGCTTCCCTCAGTAAATTCATTGAGCAGGAAATCAATCCCTACGTAGATGACTGGGAAGACGCCGGTATTTTCCCCGCCCATGAACTGTTCAAGAAAATGGGCGATCAGGGATTTCTCGGGGTGTGTAAACCTGAAAAATACGGCGGAATGGGCCTGGATTACTCTTACAGCCTCGCCATGTCAGAAACTCTTGGCAAAATTAATTGCGGCGGTGTGCCCATGGCAATTGGTGTGCAAACCGATATGTCGACCCCGGCCCTCGCGCGTTTCGGGTCTGACTATGTAAAAGAAAATTTCCTGCGTCCTGCCATTTCCGGTGATTATGTTGCCTGTATTGGTGTTTCTGAACCCGGTGCAGGTTCTGATGTGGCTGGCATCAAATCCCACGCAAGAAAAGACGGCGATGATTATATCATCAATGGCCAGAAAATGTGGATCACCAACGGTACTCAGGCCGACATTATGTGCATGCTGGTCAATACCAGTGATGGCCCCATCCACAGCAGTAAATCTCTAATCGTTGTTCCCATGGATACGCCCGGCATTACGGTAGAACGCAAATTGGACAAATTGGGCATGCGTTCGTCCGACACGGCGCAGCTGTATTTTGAAGATGTGCGCGTACCCCAGAAGAATATCATAGGGGAAGAAGGCATGGGCTTTACCTATCAAATGCTGCAGTTCCAGGAAGAACGTCTCTGGGCTGCGGGCGCCGCTCTTCTGGCGCTTGATAAAATCATCGACGACACCATAGAATACACCTCTCAGCGCGAAGCATTTGGTGCACCGCTCCTGAACAATCAGGTTATCCATTTCCGCATGGCGGAGTTAAAAACAGAGGTGGAAGCCCTTCGTTCCATGACCTACCGGGCCGTGGAAGATTATGTTGCCGGCGAAAATGTAACGATGTTGGCATCTATGGCGAAACTGAAGGCAGGCCGCCTCACCCGCGAAGTGAATGATGCCTGTCTGCAATATTATGGCGGCATGGGCTTTATGAATGAGACCCCCGTTTCCCGCGCGTACCGTGATGGCCGACTAACCTCCATTGGCGGCGGCGCAGATGAAGTGATGCTTGGTATCATTTGCAAGCTGATGGGCACCTTACC
>JAESPT010000014.1 GCA_016765515.1 Sneathiella sp.
GGTAATGATATCGTGATTGGTAATGACGGTGCGGATGTTTTCCATTATGAAAGTATTGCTGACGGACAGGATCAGATCTTTGCCTTTGATGGTGTATTAGACGTCATAAATTTGGATGCGGTGTTTGACAAACTAAATATAGAAGATGCCGACACTAGAGCCGGTATGGTCAATCTGGATGTTACAGGAGGTCATACCGTCATTACAATTGATGATCAGGACGGTTTCTCTATTACACTGAAATACGTTGATCTTGGAACTCATGACGGAGATCTCTCTGCCCAAGATTTGATGTCACTAAAAAATTTGATGGTCAGTGATGAAAGCTAACAGAGGAAGTCGCATTTCGACCTTTAGGTTCGGGTTTGCTTTTTGTTTCTGAGTTCAGCAATTTTTCTCTCTTCCCAATCTTCGGATAAATGACCTTTCCCAAATACTTTTATGGCGTCCATTGCCAAATACAGAAAAATTGGTAGTGAGGGCCACAGGAACCACAGATATGAAGGCGATGACATGATGTTTATCAGGAAAAGAAAGAAGACTAAACATCCTGCTCTAGTCGCGCGCCGATAGAAAGCAGCCTGCTTTTTGACAAGTTTCCTGAGTTGCTGTTCTTCAAGATCTGGCGCTGGGTCGACTGTTTCATCAATTTGGCTTTCTGGTTTTTTGACGGGATCACCGAGTGCCAATTTTGGGGAGTGCTCAAGGCCCAGGGAGTAGACAGGGATTGCGTCTTCAATATTTTTTACGTGCTTGTTACCCAGAAAATCGAAACTGTTGGGAAATTTTCCTTTCACATGATCATAAACTGTTCCTGAAATACAGATGCCACCAGGTTGGGCCATAGTCTCCAATCGGGCGGCAACATTAACGCCCTCACCGAAAATATCTTCACCTTCAATGATGACATCACCCAGATTGAGGCCGATACGAAATATCATAGCCTCTGAATTGGGGCTTTTTACATTCTTTTCATTGAAGTGATTTTGAACATCCACGGCGCAATGTACGGCTTGAACAACACTTCCAAATTCCGCAACAATACCATCTCCGGTCATGTTGACGATGCGCCCTGAATAATTATCGACAAAGGACGAGAACACGTTTCGCGCACTCTTGAGGCGCATCAGTGTTCCTTCTTCGTCCTTTCCCATTTGCCGGCTGTACCCACAGACATCAGCACACAGGATTGTTGTTAATTTCCGCTCAACTGTTGGCGCCATTTCCTCTATTCGTTCCCCTAGTGGTCAGAAACATTCATAAATTTGTCTTCCAAACCTGTGGAAAAGGCAAGTCCTTCCGCTGTGATGACAATTTCTTCTTCCCAATTTTCTCGCACTAATCCCTTTCGAGACAATGCAATCCACACTGATTTGTTGGATAATCCACTGGCATCTTTGGAAGCCACGACATAATCGCCAACATGCATGTGATTCCCGTGGGCATGGGGGAGGCGGGTTATCTGTACATCTTCTGACCCTTCAATTTTTAAGGAGCTTTCGGCATGTACTGCGAGTTTTTGAAGCAAAATGAGCGTTTTTCGTTGTAACTGATTGAGCTTTGTCGGTTTAGGTTTGGTTGGCATTGAATTTATTATAGGTCCTTAGTTTCTGTTGTTTTTAAGAAAAATAGCAATCGCTTTTCCAATTTCATCTGGAGAGTCTTCCTGAATAAAATGTGTCCCCTTAACAGTTACTTCTGTTTGATTAGGCCATTTTCGACAAAACTCACGTTGTGGCCCAACGAGAATAGAACCGGGCTCAGCGTTTACAAATAGTTTAGGAAAAGGGACTTCCGCCATCCATTTCGAATAGTTGCTAACAATGTCTGTGACATCCACTGGATGCCCTTCAATAGGAATCTGTCGAGGCCAGGTTAGTGTAGGTCTACGATCTTCTCCGGCACGCCGAAAAGGACGAATATACTCACTCATTTCCGTATCTTCGAGCGGGCGAATGATTGACGATGGTAAAACCTTTTCGACAAACACATTCTTTTCCAGAACTATTTCCTCCCCTGCTTCACTGCGAAATGCCTGAAATATACTACGCGCATTTTCCGGCCAATCATCCCAGCTTGCAATTGGTTGGACAATTCCCTCCATGTAGGCAATGGCGCTTATTGCGTCTCGATTATTATTCGCCCAGTCGAAACCAAGAGCAGAACCCCAGTCATGAAGGACAAGTGTTACATTGTCTTTTACACCAAGATATTCAAGGAGATCTTTCAAAAAGGCCCGATGCTGAGCGAAAGTGTATGTATCGGGGCCACTATCCGGCAATTTTTCCGAATCCCCCATGCCGATTAGATCCGGTGCAATGAGTCGGCCCATTCCTTCCAAATGAGGCATCACATTACGCCACAGATAAGAACTCGTCGGATTGCCATGTAAGAAAACAATGGGGTCACCATTTCCTTCGTCTACATAGGCCATTTTCAGTCCACGAATTGTGGCAAACTCTTTTTTGTATTTCATATGTGCCGTCATGGAAGCCCGTTTCACTGATTTGAGGTAAGTCAAAATTTGGTACTGTCGGTAGAGTATAGCCACAGGTCAATCCTGAGGCAAAATATCCTACCAATATCTGTATAGCCAATATTCACAGGAATTTTTCGGCAATTGCGCGTGTGCATTCCAGTGATACTCATTAAAGGATGTATTTACTGTCTGGGAACTTTATCGCGATATGATGCAATTACGTGCCAAATATCATCAACTGTAAGATTGTCGCACTTTATCAGTGCTAGAAAGATAGGATCTTCAAGCAATTCTTCAATTTCGGGTTCTGATCGCACTTGAACACCGCTCTTCATGAAATGACTCCCTCGCATGTAAAAAACTGATGTCTTTTAAGTAAATGTATATTGCGACAGAAATGTGAAAAGGCATCAATATTTGGAAATTACACTCATATATTTTAATTCTGTGGGCATATATTGGTTAGCAGTAAAAAAGGAGTGGTTCTTTCAGTTATTATTCTCAGGAGGGACTTCTCTAAGATCTGCTTTTACACGTTTTTTTCCTGAATGGTTCTTTTGGTTCTTTTCAAGAAGCAAGCGGTTCGTATTTTTTTGTGCCTTCGTTAGGCCAAAATGCACTCTGTTTTCTTTCGCTTGTGCTTTTGATTTGAGGAGCGTATTTTTTTTGCGAAGTTTGTTGAGATTGACAATGTCACCCATAATTCAGCCTATCCTCTTAAAAGGAGTGTCTGTTCCACCACAAAGATTAGTGTGTTTGGCGGAAATTTCAAGGCGTGGTGCAATATTTGGGTAAAACCAAGAATAGAATTAAGGCCGATTTAGCAGATCGTGAAGGACACACAAACGAACTGCGCTGGAAAGATTGCCGTTTCTCTTTTCGTCAATTTCAGCAATCAATTCATTGATGCTCAGCCCACGATCTTGTGCAATTTTACAAAAAAGATCCCAAAATTCTTTTTCCAGGGAAATGCTGGTGCGGTGCCCAGATATGCTGACGGAATGTTTGACGATTTCGCCAGACATATCAATATCTAAGCCGCATTATTTCTTACGGGCAAAGAAATCATTCCCTTTGTCATCCATGACGATGAAGGCTGGAAAGTCTACTATTTCTATGCGCCAGATCGCTTCCATGCCCAGTTCTTCATATTCCTGGACGTCAACTTTCTTAATATTATTCAGTGCAAGAATAGCGGCAGGGCCACCGATGGATCCCAGATAGAATCCACCATGTTTGTTGCAAGCATCAACCACGGCTTTACTACGATTTCCTTTTGCGAGCATGATCATACTACCGCCTTGTTCCATGAATTGATCCACATAACCATCCATGCGACCTGCCGTCGTTGGGCCAAATGAGCCGGAAGCGTATCCTTCCGGTGTTTTCGCGGGCCCGGCATAATATATAATATGATCCTTGAAATATTGCGGTAAGTCCTCGCCAGCCTCGAGCCTTCCGCGCAGCTTCCGATGGGCAAGGTCACGGGCCACGATAATCGTCCCGGTTAAGCTCAGGCGTGTCCGAATTGGATACTGGGACAATGTTTCCAGGATATCCTTCATGGGCTTGTTTAAATTGACTTTAATAACATTATCGTCCAGATGCTGTTCTGAGACTTCAGGTTGATATTTAGCTGGATCTGTTTCCAGCTGTTCAAGAAAGATACCATCCTTGGTGATTTTTCCTTTTACCTGCCGATCGGCAGAGCAGGAGACGCCAATTCCAATGGGGACACTGGCACCATGGCGCGGCATTCTGATGACCCGAAGATCGTGGCAGAAATATTTACCGCCGAACTGGGCGCCAATCCCGATATTTTGGGTCATCGTGTGTACCGCCGCTTCCATTTCCAAGTCACGGTAGGCCCGGCCATACTCATTGCCACTTGTTGGAAGTTCGTCGTAATATTTGGTTGACGCCAGTTTTACCGTCTTCAAGGTGTCTTCAGCGGAGGTGCCGCCAATAACAATGGCCAAATGATAGGGAGGGCAGGCGGAAGTTCCAAGTTCGGCTACTTTTTCTTCAAGAAAGGGCATGAGACGATCCGGTGCGAGAACACTTGGAACAGCTTGATGCAAAAATGTCTTATTCGCTGACCCGCCACCCTTAGCAATGAATAAGAATTCGTAGGCATTGCCATTGGTTGCATAAAGATCAATTTGCGCTGGTAAGTTTGTGCCTGTGTTTTTTTCCTCAAACATACTCAGAGGCGCCAACTGAGAATATCTCAGATTTGTTTCTGTATACGTCTTGTAGACACCCTTGGAGAGTTGTTCCTTGTCCTTGCCATCCGTCCAGACATATTGCCCCTTCTTGCCCATTATGACGGCAGTACCGGTGTCTTGGCATCCTGGTAGAACCATGCCCGCAGCGATATTGGCATTTTTTAACAATTCAGTTGCAACGAATTTATCGTTATCGGATGCTTCGTCATCTTCAAGAATTTTAGCGAGTTGTTCCAGATGGGCTGGACGTAACAAATGAGCGACATCCCGCATTGCTTCTGCGGAAAGGATCTCGAAGGCTTCCGGTTCAATCTTCAGGATTTCATTGCCGTCAACTTCAATCGTCGTAACATGTTTGTCCGTGATTTTACGATAAGGTGTGGCGTCTTTTCCGAGGGAAAACATTTCTTGATAATGAAAATCTGGCATTTTTCTCTTTCGTCCTATCGGATCTGGAAAGGAACTGGATTTTTGGATCAGCAAATAAGGGAAGGCAGTCCCTGAATTTGAGAGATGTTATTTTTTGCGAAAGGCGTCAAGTGTGATGACTTCACCTGCTTTGGCTTCATTCGCGGACGTATCAACGGGTGTTGGTTTCTGATCATCACCACTCTCTGTCGCGATCTTTCCCGCAGATTCTTTCATTTCATTAGAGGATAGATTAAATTGTAATCCAAACTGAACAGAAGGGTCGGCAAATGCCGTTACTGCATCAAACGGGATGACCAGAGTTTCTCTCTTGTGATTAAAGCTCAATTCGAGACTGAAGAAGGTATCTTCAATCTTCAAGTTCCAATATTGGTGTTGGAGAACAATTGTCATTTCTTCTTTATAACGTTCCGTCAGATGAGACGGAATGGATACGTCAGGTTGGTGTGTCCAGAAAGTGATGTAGAAATGCTGTTGTCCAGATAATCCAAATTCTGCAGCATGTATGAGGGACTTCCGTACGACGTCGATCAGAGCTCGTTCTACCAGTTGGTTGTAATTTATTTCACCGTCCATAACGCTTCATATACTCCAGCTCAACCCCGTATCTGCGCATATATCACAGCAGCTTTGGGGAGGTCTCCCTACTCAAGTGGAGGGGCTTCTGTTGCCAGGTGCCCCTCCGAACCCCGTGTAGCGGCTGTTAGGCAGCTACGGCAAATGCTTCGTTATTATCGTTTGCATTTGTAAAATTGACCCCGGTAACGGTGGTATCATGCCGAGCGAAAATTACATCTTTACTGCGCGCGTCGAACCTATTTCGCCCCCATCATAAACACGGAAAGGGAAAATCCGTGTTTATGGTGGAGGCGCCGGGTACCGCCCCCGGGTCCGCAACGTTTATTCCACGCAACGTTTATCGCCATAGTTGGTTACCCAACAGCAGTAATATAGTTACTTGTGACGAAATATGAAAGGACTGAAATCGAGAATCTGAAATCCTTTGTCAAATGCGATCAAGAATGAAAAACGTATGATCGTATTCGTTTTTCTCCGATTTCTCATGAAATTCGGAAGATTCGGTTTTCCACTGCGTCTTTGGGAGCGGGAAGAAATAGGTATCGCCCTCGATTTCGGTGTGAACTCGTGTCAGGTAGAAGCGCTGAATATGAGAGAGAAAAAGACGATAAATTTCACCACCGCCAACAATGGAAATTTCCTGGACGTCTCTATCCGCAGCGTCTTTTTTGGCCAAATCAAGAGCTTCTTCTATGGTATGGGCGATTAAAGCGCCGTCACGTTTGTATGTTTTGTCCCGCGTAAGAATAATAGTCGTCCGGCCAGGAAGGACTCCTGGTAGAGAGTCAAAAGTCTTCCGTCCCATAATCATTGGCTTACCGAGAGTGTTTTTTTTGAACCTCTTGAGATCATTTGAGAGACGCCAGGGAAGCGTGTTTTCTGAACCTAAAACATCATTTTCGGAAACTGCGAGGACAGCACTGATAAGCATGGATTGTTCCTATACGGCTATCGGAGCGGATATGGAGGTGGCCGCTTCATAGTTGTCCAGGCTGAAATCTTCAAACTTGAAATCAAAGATATCCAGAACTTGTTTATTCAAATTCATTGACGGCAGAGGACCGGGTTGCCTTGATAATTGGAGATCAGCTTGCTCCACATGGTTTGCATAAAGGTGAGCGTCGCCCATGCTATGGACAAATTCCCCCGGTTTCAGACCGCATATTTGCGCAAGCATTAATGTCAGTAGTGCGTAGGATGCGATATTGAAAGGGACTCCCAAAAACACATCGGCACTTCTCTGATAAAGCTGGCAAGAGAGGGTATCGTTTGCCACATAAAACTGAAAAAGACAGTGACACGGAGGGAGGGCCATATTGTCGACGTCTGCCGGATTCCACGCGGTAATGATATGGCGGCGTGAATCTGGATTCTTTTTGAGTTGTTCCACAAGTTTTGTTATTTGATCAATCTGCTCGCCGCTGGAGGTGGGCCAGGATCGCCATTGATATCCATATACAGGGCCTAAATCACCGTTTTCGTCGGCCCATTCATCCCATATGCGAACCCCATTATCCTTCAAATACTTGATGTTGGTATCGCCCGCCAAGAACCAAAGCAATTCATGGATGATGGATTTCAAGTGCAATTTTTTTGTTGTGAGGACAGGAAAGCCTTTTTGCAGATCAAAACGCATTTGATGCCCGAAAATGCTGTAGGTTCCTACGCCGGTTCTATCCGACTTGTAGGTGCCCTCTTGTCTTACTTTTTGCAGGAGATCCAAATACTGTTGCATAAATTAACTCTATTCAGGTTCAATAACATCGAATGACCGACCATGATAACTTGCCATAGGATAGAGTACTTGCGAGATTGTCGCCAAGAGCTAAAATCTCAGAAATTAGAAAAACAAATCTTTCAGGCGGAATTTTATATTCATGAGACAGTCTTCATCCCTGAATTTGCAATATTCTGGTGCAATAAAATTAGTACCGCAAAATGCAGCTAAGATGGGTATCATCGGGGCAGAATATGAAATCGCAGCGGATATATTCAAACCTCTAAATCCCGATTGCATTGTTAGTGGGTGGTCAGGGTTTGAGGAATATGAGACTGAATTGGACGCCAGATCCGGAGAATTGTCCGGATCCTTCAACAGTTTTGTTCTGTTGCGTCAATCCTTTGATAAAGAGCGATTGAAGGATCAGTTGCGAATAATTGAAAACGAATTGAATGACACAGCAACATTGATCGTGGAATTTGATAACCCATTTTATTTCAATCGGTTACAACATTTACAATCAGCGGATCCGGCGATAATACTCCGTCAGTTGCTGGATCTTAAAGCCGATATCCATTCCTTTTCGAAAAAAGTTGCAGCTACGTTTACTGGTATGGGGTTTCATGTTGACCGGGTTTTTAAAAACTTGGGGGACAGCGCCGCCTTCGAAGAATGGCAACAAACAA
>JAESPT010000015.1 GCA_016765515.1 Sneathiella sp.
TTACTTTTGCCCAAATGGAGCCGGCTGAAAAGCACGCCATCAGCCACCGGGCCCTTGCTTTTAGTCAGTTGATCGATGCCTGTTTCCCCAACACATAGCGCCCCTGATCCCGGATTTGGCATTTATTTTCATTGGCCATTTTGCCGAAAAAAGTGCCCCTATTGTGATTTTAACAGTCATGTCAGGGACAGTGTAGATCAGAAAGTATGGACACAGGCTCTCTTAAGCGAACTCTCTTATTTTGCACAAAAGACGAGCAAACGGACGGTCACCAGTATTTTTTTTGGTGGTGGAACGCCGTCCTTAATGAACCCTGACACTGTAGCGGCCCTTATTGAAGGCGTTGCCGCACATTTTCCGGTAGCCGAAAATATCGAAATATCCTTGGAAGCCAATCCCACCTCTGCTGAAGCTCTCTCTTTTTCTGGGTATCAGGACGCCGGTGTTAATCGCCTTTCCATGGGCATACAGTCTCTTCACGATGACGCGCTGAAGTTTTTGGGGCGTGAACATTCTGTGAAGGAAGCTCTTGAAACCATTGAGCTTGCCCGAGGAATATTCCCCAATATCTCTTTTGATCTTATTTATGCGCTGCCGGAACAAAGTCTGGATGGCTGGGCTGCGGATTTATCCACGGCGCTTACTCTCGCCGGAGATCATCTTTCCCTCTATCAGCTGACAATCGAGCCTAATACTGGGTTTGCCGGTGCATTGAAGCGCAAGGAATTTGATCTGTTAAAGGATGATCAAGCCGAAGCCATGTTTGATTTGACACAACAAGTTTGCGGTGAAGCGGGACTGCCAGCCTATGAAATATCAAACCATGCCCGAAAAGGATTTGAGTGTCGTCATAACCTGACTTATTGGCGCTATGGACATTACCTTGGGATAGGGCCTGGTGCGCATGGGCGTGTTGATATTCTGGGCAGCAGACACGCCTTTGAACAGATAAAACGCCCCGAAAGATGGTTAGAGCGTGTACAGGTTCAGGGACATGGAACTGAATTGAGCTATCCGCTGGAGAATGCCAATGACCTTGCTGAAGAGCTTCTTCTCATGGGTCTTCGTTTAACTGAAGGCGTGTGGTTCGAGAATTTTGAAAACACAGTGGGTCAGTCCTTTTTTGACTGCGTTTCAGAGGCCCGTGTTCAGCGATTGGCTCAAGCGGGTTTTCTGGCAAGTGATGCGTTCCACATTTGGGCAACTGAAAAAGGTCGATTTGTCCTCAATAGCGTACTCGCTGAACTGATCAGTTAATCAGAAGTTCAAAGGATTGCGGAGCAGGCTCCACCAACTCCAGTGTTTGCGGGCCAACTTGCATCACAGCAAGACCGCGTTCGGCTATTCCTGAACTAGGGAAACGGAAAATACCGTTATATCCGGAAAATCCGTCAGGGTTTTCGAGAACCGTCCGGCTAAATTTATTGCCCTGTTCGTCTAAAGCCAACAGACCTGAAAGGGCAGCGGCATCATAGGCCAGGCTGGCAATATGAGGGGGCAGATAATTGTAGATTTGCTGAAAACGCGCCTTAAACTGATCTGTTTTTGCCGGATTCGGGGCGGCAAACCATCCCCCGACAAGTGCGGGTTCAGATGTCAGGCTTTGATCTGCCCACAGGCCGGTTCCAATGAATTGCACTTCCGCAGGGTCAATGTCGTAGTATGATAGAAGGGGGGCAAGTTCCCTGAGACGTTGTCCGCCATCGGGGATAATCAAGGCATCAAAAGTAACATTCCCCAATGTATCCCTCTTCAACAGTTTTTTTAACAAGGATTTCGAGGCAGCATCCTTCTTTCCTTTCAGCCTTTTAATTTCCTGTTTGAGCTGCCAACGACGCTGTTCGTAGTTCGCCATCCCTTTGGCAATGCTGTGTAATTCTTCTGAGCCGGGTTCGAGATTTGTGGGATAGCGCATGATCTTATCGACGGATAATCCCAGCTGTTGTGAGGTCCGCTGTACATTCTGGATTACGGTATCCCCGTACGCTGACTGCGGAGCAAGAACGGCAAATCGTTCGAGACCCTGCCGATAGGAAAATTCCATAATGCGGCTGATTTGCTGGTTTGCCGTCAGCCCCATGAGATAGACACCGTCGCCCGCCACTGTTGTATCTGTCGAGAAGGCAAGAACATTAATATTATTGGCGGCAGCAATCGGTCGCACGGCCGTAACCGATGCGGAAAAAAGGGGGCCCAGGATTATTTCCGCCCCTTCACCCGTGGCGTCAAGGGCCGCTTGACGGGCCCCTTCTGGCGTGCCGACAGTGTCGTAGGGCAGAAGGCGCAGGTTTTTATTCCCGTGATCAAAGAGTGCCATATAGGCTGCTTTTAGCAAATCATTGCCAATTGCATTATGACGTCCAGACAAGGGGAGCAAAATTGCAATTTTTATGATCTTCTCTTCAAGGAGTTCCGGTGGTCTTAAGCTGAACAGGGGGGGATTTCTTTTGTACACTTTCTGAGTTTTATTGACGGTATTTTCTGTCTGAAGAAGCTTTTCAGCGGCTTCTTTTTCAGTAGCGAATTGCGGAGATGTCGCAGAGGGTGCTGGAATTGCAATTTCTGTGTTAGAATTGCTCTTGGCAGACGTCGCTTTATTTTCAGAAGATGACTGTCCAAAGGGCATGGTTTGACAGGCGGACAAAAAGGCGACGAGAGCAAGGCAAGTAAATATTGCCGGGACTTTTGCCATCCGGTCAGATTTAGCTTTTGTTGTGCATGTATGTTGGGCCGTCAACGAATTTCTCCTACTGCTCGTCGGTCAAATTTCAGTAACTGTAAAATGTCATCTCGTAAACCAGCAAGTAAATAGTTAGCGAGAGTTTTTATTGAAACAATGAAGTGGGGCGATATTTTGACAAAAATCTCCAGAAAAAAAAGAATACGCAGACGACAATATGCGTATTGGAAAGGCAGATTGGCGGAATTGCTTGCGACTGTCTATTTAAGGATGAAGGGGTATCACATTGTTGCCCGCGGTTTCAGAAAGCCGGTCGGCGAGATTGATATTATAGCACGTCACAAAGATACGCTGGTCGCTATTGAAGTAAAACAAAGATCTTCATTGGAAAAAGCGCTGCATGCGATTCACACAAAACAACGCCGTCGGATTTCCCGGGCAATGGAATATTATATTAGTTCACATCCGGAATTCAATCATATGGACGTTCGTTTTGATGTGCTTTTGATTACGTCATTCGTTAAAAAACCGGTGCATATGGAAAATGCCTGGTAACAATATTCTGCAGCCTTTATCCCCCAGTTCAATCAGGATATAGTCTTGAAATTAGTGTTGTTGAATTGGGCGTAATAGTATGAAGTTTGTTGTATTCCTTGGGCTGGTATTATTGACGTTACCAGTGGTGTCCGGTTGTACCCCCGTGGGCGTTGTCATTGGCGGCGTTGCCGCAGCCGGCGTGACCCTCGCAGAGGAGCGATCCGTCGAACATGCTGTTGAGGACGCAAATATCAAGGTGAAGATATTAAATGCGTTTATTCAGGAAAGTGAATCCCTATTTGTCGATGTGTCGACAACCGTCATTGAAGGCCGCGTTTTGGTGACTGGAGAGGTTCAAAGCGACAATGACCGCGATATCGCTGGTTCCCTCATTTGGTCAATTGTCGGAGTGAAGACAGTCTTGAATGAATTGCAGGTTAGCGACAAAGGCACATTCGGATCCTCTGCCAGTGATACCTGGATTTCAACAAAATTAAAGACCCGGTTATTGCAGGATCTTGATGTTAAACACGTCAATTATTCAATCGATACAGTGAACAAAATTGTTTATCTGATGGGCATAGCCCAGGATCAAGACGAAATTGAGAGGGTCTATTTACATGCCCGTGATATATCAGGTGTCCGTAAAGTCGTGAGCCATATGGTCTTGAAAGACAGTCGATAGATAAAATACGACCTTGTATGATGGCCCGTAAAGAATAGATCATTGGCGGGTGCCAAAATCAGAAATTAAGGAATAAAGAGACAATGAGCCTTGCTGTTGCAATCCAGATGGATCCAATTGAAGATGTTGATATCAACGGAGATAGCACTTTTGTGCTGGCGTTGGAGGCTCAGAAAAGAGGCCACAGTCTTTATCACTATGGCCCCGCGGATCTGTCTTTCGTCGACGGACGGATCATTGCCAATGCACGCGCTTTGGAGGTTCGGCGGGAACATGGAAACCACCATTCTTTGGGGAGTGTTGAGCGGATTGATCTTGCCTCAACTGATGTGGTTCTCATGCGCCAGGACCCGCCTTTTGATATGTCCTATATTACGGCGACGCATTTATTGGAACGGGTTCACCCAAAGACTTTGGTGGTCAATGACCCGACCAGTGTTCGCAATGCTCCCGAAAAAATCTTTGTAACCCAGTTTGAGGGTGTATTGCCGCCAACCGTTATTTCGTCTGACCTTCGAGAAATCAAGGCGTTTAGGGCCGAATATAAGGATATCATCGTAAAACCTCTGTACGGTAATGGCGGCGCTGGTGTTTTTCACATCAAGCCAGACGATGAAAACCTGACGGTCGTGCACGAGATGTTCACTCAGTTTTATAAAGAGCCGATGATTGTGCAGAAGTATCTTCCTGAAGTGCGACAGGGCGATAAGCGAATTATTTTGGTCGACGGCAAACCGGTCGGGGCCATAAATCGCGTTCCGCCGGAAGGCGAAAGCCGATCCAACATGCATGTGGGCGGGCAGGCATTTAAGAGCCAATTGACGTCTCGTGAACGGGAATTATGTGAGATTATCGGACCTTCTTTAAAAGAACAGGGCCTTCTTTTGTAGGTATCGATGTGATCGGTGATTATCTCACTGAAATAAATGTGACCTCACCAACAGGATTGCAGGAAATCAACCGGTATGATGATGTAAACCTTGAAGTTGGGATTTGGGATTGCATCGAGGAAAAAGTCAGCAAAAACTAATAGAGAGATCTAGTGCCAGTTATGGGCCTGTTGGAAGCAATATTCTGGCAGGCTTTAGCGCTTGAAGTCGGGTTTGCGGCCTTCGTCTACAGTCCTGCATAAGAGAACAAAATTCATGAATTTTAATTTTCTAAAATAGTGAATTAACTTTATACATATTCGTGTTATGATTGATATTCGATGTTTCTGTTTTTGGGGGACGAATGCAGGCACGGATTACGACAGTTGCGTTTCAGGGAATGGATGTTCGTACCATTACTGTGCAGGTGCTCATGTCAGCGGGACTGCCCGCCTTCACAATTGTCGGGTTGCCGGATAAATCTGTGGCTGAAAGTCGGGAACGGGTTCGGGCGGCCTTGACCTCCCTTGGCATTGGATTGCCGCCCAAACGGATCACAGTCAATCTAGCGCCCGCAGACCTTCCCAAGGAAGGAGCCCATTACGATTTACCCATAGCCCTTGGAATTCTGACCGCGATGGGGGTACTGCCGGCGGATGAAATGGAAGGGTATATTGCCCTGGGTGAATTATCGTTGGATGGAACCTGCAATCCGGTCTCCGGCATCCTACCTGCGGCGGTCGAGGCGGCAGCACAGGGAAAAGGTCTGATTTGTCCAAAAGCATCCGGGCCGGAAGCGACCTGGGCCGGTGATATGGAGATATTGGCGACAGACACGCTGTTAAGCCTGATTAATCATTTTAAAGGCAGCCAAGTCCTGTCACCACCGCCAAGCGGCGAGCTGGCGGTGATTGAAAATTTTCTCAAACTGGAGGATATAAAGGGTCAGGAAACAGCGAAACGGGCGCTGGAAGTGGCAGCTGCGGGCGGCCATAATTTATTGATGAGCGGCCCTCCAGGATCCGGAAAATCCATGCTGGCCGCGCGCCTGCCGGGCATATTACCGCCCCTTGATGCATCCGAAGCGTTGGAAGTCAGCATGATTTCCAGCATTGCGGGAGGCTTGAAAGACGGTCGCTTGTCGCGAACGCGCCCCTTTCGGGATCCCCATCATTCAACATCTGTTGCCGCAATGGTTGGCGGCGGCCGCGGTGCCCGTCCAGGGGAAGTTTCACTTGCCCACCTTGGCGTGTTGTTTTTGGATGAGTTGCCAGAATTTAATCGTCAGGTTCTGGAATCTTTGCGTCAGCCCGTTGAAACCGGAAAAGCCGTTATTGCCCGGGCCAATGCCCATGTCTCTTATCCCGCTCGTATGCAGTTGATTGCTGCCATGAATCCCTGTCGGTGCGGTCATCTGGATGATGCCGCTGAAGCCTGCGCTCGGGCGCCAAAATGTGCTCAGGACTATCGGTCAAAAATATCTGGGCCCATGCTGGACAGGATCGATCTGTATGTGGATGTTCCTGCGGTGAGTGCGGCTGATCTCACCTTGCCAACTTCCCGGGAGACAACTGAAATTGTCGCACAGCGTGTTGCTAGGGCTCGCGAAATCCAGCGAAAACGATTTTGCAACATTGACCATCCTGTTCCCATTCGGACAAATGCCGACGCGGAAGGAGAAGTTTTAGAAAATATGGCGACTCCTGATGCGGCGGGACAGGCTTTGTTGCAGGAAGCAATTGGCCAGCTCAA
>JAESPT010000016.1 GCA_016765515.1 Sneathiella sp.
GAAAAGAACCAAAGGTTGGAATGTGTTGTATAAGCGCCCGCGCCCAGTCCGTCCAGAGGACAGCACCATCGCGGACACAAAATTCTTACAAGCGATCTAATTGTTGCTCAAATACCAGCAAGCTGGGCAAACAATCAGTCGTCGTCTTTATCCTCTTCAGCTTGGCGTGCTTCGCGTTTTTTCTCCACAATGCGAACACTGACAATTGACAGCGCATAAAGAAGAATAATCGGGATCGCCAGGGCAATCTGTGAAAGCGGATCAGGAGGCGTCAAAATAGCTGCGGCAATGAAAGCAAAAACGATGGAATATTTGAATTTCGCTTTCAGACCTTTCGACGTCACAATGCCGACGCGGCCGAGTAATGTCAGCAACACCGGCAACTGAAAACACAGTCCAAAAGCAAAGATTAGCTTCATGGACAGACTGAGATACTCACTCACCCGAGTCTCAGCCTGAATGGGAAGTGCCATTGGTTCAGACGGGGCCGGTAGATAATTCACGAAAGAAGGATATTCCGATATAATCGCCGAAAACGCCTGACCATACATGGACGTATCTCCGGCTGTCTCGAAACTCAGCAGGAACTTCCACGCAAGAGGCATAACGATTTCATAGGCAAGCGCACCGCCCAGGAAAAAAAGCACGGGCGTTACAATAAGAAAAGGCAAAAATGCTTTCTTTTCATTCTTGTAGAGGCCCGGTGCGACAAAAGCCCATATTTGTGTTGCGATAAGCGGGAAGGATATAAACAGGGCGACAAAGAAAGCGATCTTGATGTTGGTGAAAAAGGCTTCATGCAGCCCGGTGAAGATCATTCGGCGACCTTCAATATCATCTCCAAGAGCTTCGACCAAAGGCCGCACAAGAAAAGCAAACAATTCCTGACTGACAATGTAACACAGGATAAAAGTCACGAGCAGCGTAACTACTGAATAAACCAGTCGATTACGAAACTCGATAAGATGCTCCATCAAAGGCGCTGTACTATCTTCAATATCTGTGTCTGATTGCATTGTCTCAGGAAACTTTTGTCTCAGAAGGCGCGTCAGCCTCTGTTGTTATGGGACCGCCGATGGCATTTTCAGAAGGCTCTTTTGCTGCGCTATCGTCAGCAAGAGTTTCAGGTTGAGAGGGCTCAGCATCGGTGATTTCAGGTTTGACATCATCAAACATTGTATTGAAATCCCCTGTCGGATCAACGGCATCTTCAATCTGTTTTTTCAGATCAAACTTCGTCACGCCCTGAAGATCTTTCTTCAGATCATCCAGGTCGGCTTCTTTCGCCAGATCATCAATACCTGATTGGAAGTCACGGGCCATACTGCGCGCTTTTCGGACATATTTGCCAACAGAGGCAATCGCCCGTGGTAAATCCTTGGGGCCAATAACCAGCACCGCGATAATGGCCACGAAAACCATTTCAGACCAGCCAATATCAAACATGGCTCACTATTCCGCCTTTAAATTGCATCGGATTCTTTTTTCGCCAGACACTCAGCTCTGTGCTGCTTTGTCTTTTTCGTCGGCGGATTCCTTCGCAGTGGTTGAAGCGTCAATTTCTTTCTTGGCTTCATCCTTGGAATCGTCGTCACTCATTCCGCTTTTAAAATTCTTGATCCCTTTGGCCAAATCACCAGCAACACGCGGTAACTTGCCAGCACCAAAAATGATGAGCACGATGACAAGGATTAATATAATTTGCCAAGGACCTATACTCATAGTCAAAACTCCTGATCTCACACTTGAGATATAAAAATAGTATTTCCGCTACCGTCCTGCTGCGCCAATAATAATAACGCAGCTGTATATGGGACAGTAATCTCCCTCCTCTCTATATAGCTGTGATGAAGAGATTATACGATACCTAATTTTAAAAAGTCGGATTCAGGTGATTTGAGTTATCGTGTCGTGTCTGACGGGAACAGAAACACCTGCCGTTGATCGAGGGATATGGCACAGGTTGCGCCGTCTTCAGGCTGCAAGATTGTTGCTGCCCGCGCCGTCACTCGGCTGCCTGAAGGCAATTCTAATTCGATCAAGCTGAAGGGCCCTAAATTTCGAGATTGCAACACAAGGGCTGTCGGATCACTTTTTCCGTTCACCTTACCAAGACGAATAGCTTCCGGGCGCACAAGAACTTCACATTTCCCGCTCATAATATGAGCATTCTTTAATGGAATTCGCCCAAGCTCCGTCTCCAGCACATCTCCGTTCGCCTCTGCCTTTATTCGGTTCACATCCCCAAGGAAGGAAGCGACAAATTCACTGTTTGGCCGACTATAGAGATCCGCAGGTGTTCCCTGCTGCTCAATTCGCCCGTCCTTCATCAATACAATTTGATCCGCCATGCGCATGGCTTCTTCCGGGTCATGCGTCACCAGAAGAACGGTTGTCCCCGTTTCTTTCAAAAGCTCAAGCGTGTCATCTCGAACCTGATTACGCAGAACCACATCCAGACCGGAAAAAGGCTCATCCATTAAAATGATGCGGGGATTGGGCGCAAGCGCCCTAGCAAGCGCTACCCTCTGCTGCTCCCCGCCTGATAACATATGGGGATATTTGTCAGCAAATTTCGCAAGACCCATTTTCTGCAAAATACTCGATGCAATGCTTTTGCGATCCTTAGCCGATTTTTCGCGCAAGCCAAATGTAACATTGCCCAATACGGTTAAATGCGGGAAAAGAGCATAATCCTGAAAGACAAGTCCGACTTGCCGGTCTTCTGCGCTCACAAAAACACCTTTGCCAGCAACCCGATCCCCACCGATGAAAATGTCTCCGGCGTCAGGGTTTTCCAAACCGGCCGCCAATCTCAGGGTCGTAGATTTTCCGCAGCCAGACGGTCCAAGCAGGCAAATAATTTTTCCCGCATCCACCTCCTGATGATCAATCTGAACGGCAAAATTCTCATTATTCCGATGGTGCAGGTTGGAAATTACCAGCTTACTCATTTAACTTTTCTCTCTTGGCCAGTCAGTCTTCCCGGTCTGGATCGTCCAATGGCCCGGCTTAAAATAATCACGGGGATAATACCGGCAAGAACAATCGCCAGCGATGGCCCCGCCGCTTCTGACAAACGCTCATCTGATGCCATTTCATAGGCACGAACAGCCAGGGTTTCA
>JAESPT010000017.1 GCA_016765515.1 Sneathiella sp.
CCCGGATTCCTTTCCATCCTGGTGGGCGGTGCGGGCCCGCTTGCCGGTGTTCTGGTCGGCGGTTCTGCGGTTGGGGGAGCAAGTAGTTTGCTGACCGTCTGGATTTCCCCTGTTGCCGCCCAAATCGCCGTCTTTATCTTGGCTATTTTAGTGATCAGAATGCGACCAAACGGTATTTTGGGAGGAAAAGATGCGACATAGTCTGCCCATCCTGATCCTGCTTGGATTGTTTGCTGTCGCTCCTGCTTTTGCCAGCAATTACTGGATATCCCAGCTCAGTTATTACCTTATTTATGGCATGCTGGCGCTCTCTCTTTCTCTTGTCTGGGGGTACGGCGGTATTCTCTGTTTTGGACAGGCCATTTTCTTTGGCATTGGCGGTTATGTTATGGCTGTTGTCACCAAAGGAATGATTTCCCCTGTGCTCATTAACAGTTATCTGGGACTGCTGTGCGCTGTCTCCGCTTCTGCTTTTTTTGCCTGCCTGCTGGGTTATTTTCTGTTTGCTGGAAAAGGGATCAGCGGTCCCTATCTTGCCATTGTAACCCTTGCAATAGCGATTGTTCTCGAACGATTGATGAGCAATTGGTATGCACTGGGCGGCTATAACGGACTATTGGATATTCCGCCGCTTAACATAGGCCTGTTTGGCTATGATTTTGAACTTTGGGATAGAACGCCGACCTTCTACGTATTGCTGACCATCACCACCGCCGTGTTTCTCAGCCTGTCGGTTCTCATGCGATCCTCCTACGGTATTTTATTAACCGCCCTTAAAACCCATCCGGATCGGTTAGCCTTTTTTGGTTTCAGCGTCTTACAAATTAAACTATCTGTCTTTGCCTTAAGTGCTGCCATAGCCGGCTTATCTGGCGCGCTTTTTGTCACCGTGGACGGCTTTGTCTCTCCCACTTTAATTGGGTTCACTTTATCCACTGAAATCCTGATCTGGGTGGCCATTGGCGGCAAGGAAATGCTGATGGCTGCGTTTCTCGGCGCGATCCTCACACGCTTTGCAGAAAGTTGGCTATCAGAAGTATTTGGGGATTACTGGATCCTGATCCTGGGTATTGTCTTTATGACCAGTGTCGTGCTTCTGCCAAAAGGATTACTAGCAACACCTTTGGCAGCCTTGGAACGTAAAATAGGTATCAGGCGAGTTTAGCGCGAAGCGCCTCGGTCTCCGACACATTAACCTCGCCCTTTGCACGATCAAGAACAACGCCAAAACGCTGTTTTACTTCTTCGCGGCTATAATAACCGCGCACCACATCTTGTGCGACAAGCTCAGGGTTTCGCTCATACGGATTACCAAAACCGCCACCGCCAGGCGTGGAGACCGACACACTGTCACCAACCTCAATCTGGATATCCTGATCTTTTGACAGATGCGGCGGAATATATGTTTTCCCTGCAATCTCTATGGATACTTTATTAGTTCCGCCGTCAGCACCGCCCAAAGCTCCCACGGGACCAAAACGACCATGATCCATAACCATGGACGCCCGGGCACTTCCTCGGCGAAGCTTAATTTTGTAATTCACGCCGAACCCGCCGCGATACTTACCCGCGCCGCCGGATCCCTCATGCAGGGAATATTCTTCAAACAAAATCGGATAATATTGTTCCATCACTTCGATGGGCGTGGTTTTTGAAATTCCGATGGTCGAGCACCCGTTGGAGAGACCGTCACTCCCCTGATAGCCCCCATAACCACCGCCGGAAATCACATACATCACATAGGCCTTATCTCGCGCCGGATCATATCCTCCAACAGCCAGGTTGCCAGATGTTCCAGCAGGGGCGGCAAAAAGAAGATCCGGGATCACATCAACAAGCGCATTAAAAACGGATTCGGCAATTCTCTGGCTAACCTCTGCCGCGCATCCTGATACAGGGCGGGGATATTTTGCATAGAGAAAAGTACCCTCCGGATCTTTGATTTTTAGCGGCTCAAATGTTCCCGCATTAATGGGAATTTCTGGAAAAATATGCTTAATTGCCAGATAGATAGAAGACTTAGTTGTTGCCAGAACTGAATTCATTGGCCCTCTGCAAGGAGCACTTGATCCAGACATGTCAAACTGCAATTCATCGCCTTTAGACGTTACTTTCATATCAATCTTGAGAGGCTCATCGACAACACCATCCGAATCCACATAGGCGATACCATGATAGGTTCCATCGGGAATATCCGCGATCTTGGCCTTCATCTGATCGGTCGCGCGTGTTTTCAGCTCCTTGATTGAACGGCTAACAACATCTTCCCCATACCGATCCAGCAAATCGGTTAATCTTTGCTCCCCGATTGTGAGAGCCGCAGCCTGCGCCTTGATGTCTCCAATGCGCTGATCGGCAATGCGGATATTGGAGAGAATGATCGACAGAATTTCCTCATCCAACTTCCCTTGCTTAAACAGTTTCACGGGAGGGAGTCGCAAACCTTCCTGTTCCACTTCTGTGGCATGTGCTGAAAAACCGCCTGGAACTGAACCGCCAAGATCAGGCCAATGCCCTGTATTGGCAAGCCACGACCACAATTTCCCTTGATAGAAAAAAGGACGGACAAATTTCACATCCATCAAATGTGTGCCGCCAAGATAGGGGTCATTGACGATATAAATATCACCGGGTTTTACATCCTTTGCCCGCTCAATCACGGCCTGAGTTGAAAATTGCATGGTCCCGACGAAAATCGGCAGACCAAGCTCCCCTTGCGCAATCAACTCCCCAGTATCCGCCGCATAGATTCCATCGGACCGATCCAGCGCTTCTGAAATAACTGGACTGAAGGCGGAACGTACAAAGGCAAGGTCCATTTCGTTACAGACCTGGATCAGGCCATTGTGAATAACTGCCAGGGTGATCGGATCCAGATCCTTCATATCATATCTCCACAATCAAATTGCCGATGGTATCCAGGCTGACTTTATCACCGGGTTCCACGACAATTGTTGTATCCAGTTGTTCAATGATAGCGGGACCGGTCAATTGGAGAGCTTCCGGTAAATGCCTGCGAACATAAACTGGCGTGTCATACCAGTGGCCATCAAACATAACGTTCCGTCGGGCCCGTTCGGCCTCCTTCAACGTCTGTTTCTGTTCTGCGCCAGCAAGAACGCGCAAATCAAGACTTTCCCGGCGACCGATGACAGCCGTGTGCAGATTAACCAGAACGGCTTTGATCTCCGGCAATTCAACAGCAAAACGATCCCAGTAGACTTCATCAAAACGACTTTGCAACTCTTCAAGAGTAACGTGCTGACCGCTGATCTCAACACTCAACATATGGCTTTGCCCCTGGAACTGCATATCGGCAGAATACAGAAAAACCAGATTTTCCGTCGCCACACCATCCCGCTTGATCATCCGCTTTCCTTCATCAATCTGCTGAAGGATTGTTTGATGAACAACGCTGATATCCAGTGTTTCAATCGGTGTATTGATTGTATTGACAAAATCATGACGAAGGTCGGAAACAACACATCCCAGTGCATTTGTAATACCGGGCCTTGCCGGCAGAACAATTCGCGGGATAGAAAGTTCTTTGGCGAGCGCCACGCCGTGAACCGGTCCCGCCCCGCCAAAGGCAAACAGGGTAAAATCACGGGGATCATGCCCCCGTGACAGACTAACTAAACGGATTGCCCCGGCCATTTTATTATTGGCCACCTGTATGACAGCCCCGGCCGCTTCTTCTGCATTCATTCCAAAATGCTGACCAATTTCCTTTTCGAAAATCGCTCTGACGTCATCC
>JAESPT010000018.1 GCA_016765515.1 Sneathiella sp.
AATTGAGATCGAGGGTCTCAAGGCGTCGATCTCTAAAAATGGTCAGCGAGTTCCGATTCAGATCAGCATATCCCGGGCTTCAGCAGCACTTGTTGCCACTTTCGCCGTAGAAATTGCTTCAAAAACACCTGAAAGCGCAGGCATGGCACCGCCAGGGCGTTTTTTGTTGGCCATTGCGCGGAAGGTAAGTTCCTTACATCCACCAAATCCCGGAAGAACTCCGACCCCCACTTCGACCAACCCCATGTAACTTTCAGCGTGAGCTTGAACCGCATCCGCACAGAGAACAATTTCACAGCCGCCCCCCAGCGCCATGCCAGCAGGAGCCGCGACAACAGGGAAAGGTGCATATTTCAACTTCATCAAGGCATTTTGCCCTTCTGAAATTGAGTTTTCGATCACCGGCCACATTGCTGCATTTGCAGCAAAGAGGGCAAGCCCCACATTGGCACCAACAGAGAAATTATCACCATCATGCCCAATAACCAGCGCCTTGAACCCTTTCTTGCCAAGCTTGGAAGCCTGACCCAGCATGGTCACAATATCCTGATCAATGGCATTCATCTTGGTATGCAATTCGAGGCAGGCGACCCCATCGCCAAGATCCCAAATACTGGCGCCCTTGTTGGACATAACGGGCTCATTGCCACGTTTGATATCAGCAAGTGTCCACGCGCCTTCTGCAATCGGAACAACGGAATATTCACCGTCGACGGTCATATACAGAGCATTTTTGCCTTCTTCTTTATAGACAGGCCGATCCCCAATCTTTTTAAGGAATGCAGGAACCGGTAATCCTTCGGCTTCCAATCGGTCCATAAAATACTGGTTACCAAGCTGGTCCAACTGCTCAAAGGGGCCATATTTCCAGGCATACCCCGTCTTCATGGCATTATCGATGGCAATAATATCATCAGAAATTTCGCCAACCAGTGAAGCGGAATAGGAAATCACTTTGGACAGAATCGCCCAGGCATATTTGCCGCCCACATCCTCTGTTTCGACCAGCGCCCGCAGGCCCTTTTTTGCAGCCTTTACAGAAGCAAGACGTGGCTTTTGTGCTTCAGCATATTCACCGGTCAGAAGGTTTCTGGCTTCCTTAACTTTTTTACCGCCTTCTTTATTAATGCGATAGAAGCCACCTTTGCCCTTACGGCCTGTATAGCCGTCCTCAATCATTTTCGCTGTATTCGCGACCATGGGATGATCCGGATCATATTCCTGGCAGAAAGGATCACTTTTTGGCAATTCATTCAACATGGATTCGGTAACCTTGGGGCCAAGGTCAATACCGGTCAAATCACCAAGACCAAAGATACCGGTACTGGGAATACCCATGGGTTTACCGCACACTGCATCAGCCTCTTCAACCGACATACCGAGATCATAAGCAGATTTGACAGCGATGAAGGACCAGTAGATACCAATCCGATTGCCGATGAAGCCGGGCGTATCATAACAATCGACAACTTCTTTACCCAAAGCCACGTCAGCGAATTGACGGAGTTCTTCAACGGCTTCAGGGCGTGTATGTTCGCCTGCAACCAGTTCGAACAAACGCATGTAGCGCGGCGGATTGAAGAAATGGGTGATCCCAAAGTCTTTTTGCAAATCTACCGGCAAGCCGTCCATCAGTGTCTTCAACGGAATTGTTGACGTATTTGACGTTACAATTGATCCAGCTTTACGGACCGAGTCAACTTTCTTGTAAAGATCCTGTTTTAAGTCAGGACGCTCAATAATCGCCTCAACAATCCAATCACAGTCAGCCAGTAGATCCAGGTTATCTTCCAAATTACCTGTTGTAATCAGCTTTGCATTTCTTTTATGCATGAAAGGAGCTGGCTTAGTCTTTAGCATCTTTGCAACAGCACCTTCAGCCAACATATTCCGGTTTTCAGCTCCCTCCGGAACAATATCCAGAAGAACTGCTGGAATGCCAGCATTGGCGACATGGGCGGCAATCGCAGCACCCATAACGCCTGCACCAATAACGGCTACTTTTTCAATAGCCATGACTAGCAAGCCTCCAGAATTGTGGCAATTCCCTGACCGCCGCCAATACACTGAGTGGCAAGACCCAAGGATTTACCTTCGCGCTGAAGAAGGCTCGCGACTTTACCGGTGATACGAGCCCCCGTTGCGCCCATGGGATGGCCAAGAGCAATCGCGCCGCCGTCCAGATTCGTCTTATCATAGCTCATGCCGGATTCTTTCAGGACGGCGAGAGATTGTGCCGCGAAAGCTTCATTCAGCTCAATAATATCGATATCGTTCAATGTCAGGCCTGCACGCTTCAATGCTTTTTCAGTCGCAGGTACTGGGCCAATCCCCATAATCTCTGGGGCGCACCCTGAAACGGCAATAGATTTAATACGCGCCATTTTAGTCAACCCATTGGCATCTGCATATTCTTCAGAACAAATCAATGTGGCAGACGCGCCATCCGTAAGCGGCGAAGAGGTCGCAGCCGTTACTGAGCCGGCTGTATCAAACGCAGGCTTCAAGCCAGCAAGTGTTTCCATCGTCGTTTCTGGACGAATGCATCCATCCTGCTCAACGCGGATATTACCATCAACGATAGGAATAATTTCGTCGTCGAACTTACCTGCCGCACGAGCAGCTGTGGCGCGCGCATGACTCTCAACGGCCATCTGCTCCTGCTCTTCACGAGAAATATTGTATTGTTTCGCCAGATTTTCGGCGGTGATACCCATAGAAATGTATGCTTCCGGATACTCTTTATAAAGACCGGGATGCGGCGCTGGATTAAATCCGCCCATTGGAACACGGGTCATGCTTTCGATGCCGCCGCAAATAAACACATCTCCTGCGCCCATTTGAATAGCACCTGCAGCCATATGAATAGCCTGCATGGAAGATCCGCAGAAACGATTGACAGTTGTTGCTGCAGCAGTCTTTGGAATACCGGCTAGAAAACTGATAATACGGGCGACATTGAGCCCCTGCTCACCTTCAGGAAAAGCGCTTCCGATAATCACGTCTTCAATGTCTTCAACATTAACACCGGATTTTGCCACCAGCCCTTTAATAACCTGACCCGTAATTTCGTCTGGACGTATTCTCACCATTTCGCCTTTTCCAGCGAGGGTAAAGGGAGAGCGAGCGTATCCAGCAATGACCACGTTTTTCATGATCCAATTTTCCTTTCAGACTTAAGTCTATCCCTGCATGTTCATCAGGGTGTGATGAAGATAAGTACTTACTACTAATGAATTTTTCCGATTTTCGGATTATCGTTATTTCGTATCACAAATACCGGTCAGTTGACCTGAACAAAAACTTGTCCAACAACTAGGCAAGTTTCTTATTTTTGGAATTCATATCGTCTGAGTTAGAACTCAAGTGATGCCGCAAATCGGCAATCCCTTCTTCCAACTCACTGATAGCATCATTAATATCTTTACGCTGAGCCACAAGCTTTTCAAGCTGCTCCTCACATTTACGTAATGTGAAATTCAACTGCTCCGTCGCTCCCCTATCAGGATTATAAAGATCAATCATCTTTTTCATATCTTGAAGACTGAAGCCAAGACGGCGCCCCCGAAGTATAAGCTTTAAGCGAGCGCGATCACTCCGCGAATAGA
>JAESPT010000019.1 GCA_016765515.1 Sneathiella sp.
ACAAAAATGATCTCATTGCCAGTGTTCTCGAAACATCGAAGCAAGGCATTCTTTTATTCGATAAAAATTACAGTATTCAATTAACCAACCAACGATTTCTCGAATTATTGGATATTCCGGAAGAGCTAGCTCGACCAGGCACACCGTATAGGGATGTTATCCATTTTCTGACCATGCGCGGTGAATATGGTGAAAGAAGTACAGGATCTGTTTACCAGCAGTTTGTCGATATCAGCGAGAGTAACACACCCATACATTTTCAGAGAATTCGTCCCAATGGGACAATTTTGGATATTGAAGCAACTTGGATCCCTGGCCTAGGGTTTCTCACCACATACTCTGATGTTACACAACAGGCTCACGCCGAAATTGAGCTAAAAAAGAGTGAAGAAAAATTCAGAGATTTTACCGATTCTGCTTCAGACTGGTTATGGGAGCTCGATAAAGATTTACACTTCACGTATGTCTCCGCACTTGGCTTGACTATTTCAGGCCGAACGATGGACGATCTGAACGGCATGTCTCTTCGTGAACTTTTCTTTGAAAGCGTAAACGATGAACAATGGGAAGCATATGCAGCTCATCTAAAGGATCATAAACCCTTTAAAGATCTGGAATATCTGTACTCCCATCCGGACGGTAGTGAGCTTCACTTTTCCTCATCTGGAAAAGCTATCTTCGACAAAAAAGGTGATTTCAACGGTTACCGAGGAATAGGTAGCGATATTACCGCCAAAAAACACTTCGAACAGCAGTTGCACAATTCTCAAAAAATGGAAGCTATTGGCCGGCTATCCGGTGGCATTGCCCATGATTTCAACAATTTACTAACAATAATAATCGGCAATGCTGAACTTTTAAGAGAAAATTGCGAGGACCATTATGAAGAAGCTATTCCGATGCTGAAAATCGTAGAAAAAGCAGCATTAAGAGGAGCCGATCTCACTCAGCAAATGCTTGCTTACTCTCGAAAACAAAAACTCAGCCCAACGTCTATTGACCTGATTGAGGGAATTTCGGGTATCGTCCACCTGATTGGGCGAAGTCTCGCCGGTGACATTACGATTAGTGTTCATCACGTAGAGGATAGCTGGCAAGCTTTGTGTGATCAGAGCCGTTTAGAAGATGCCATTATCAATCTCGCCAATAATGCCCGGGATGCCATGCCTAATGGTGGAACCCTGACGATAACAACATCAAACTTTGTTCAGGAAAAGGAAAGTAGCGATGATGATACAACCATTCTCGAGTCTGGTGAATATGCGGTCATTTCAGTCAAGGATACAGGAATAGGCATGTCAGACGAGACTGCGGCCCAGGTTTTCGAGCCTTTTTTCACAACGAAAGATATTGGTAAGGGGACAGGACTTGGCCTTAGTATGGTTTTTGGGTTTGCAAAACAATCCAACGGGCATGTCGCTATTGATAGCGAACTTGGCATTGGTACGATGGTCAACTTATATTTACCGCGTGCAACCGTTGAAGGCACTACAATGAAGGACCTACCGCAAAAAGAAACTGTTAGCCAATAAGCGACCTCATCCACTATTACTTTTTTTATAGTTTGAGACGGCCCGCTTCAGCATTGTATATTCGGAGCATCCAAATGTGCAGATATTATCCAGTCTTGATAGGTGCTCTTCTGCTTTGATCAGATTGCCAACCTGCAGATACGCTTCACCAACATATTCATTCGCACCTTTATGTCTTGGATTGATGTCCAAAGCTTTGTGATAATATTCAAAGGCTATTTCGAGGTTTCCCAGCTGACGGTTTGCATAACCAAGATAATTGAAGGCATCCGCATCGTCTTTATCTTTTGCAACCACTTTGGATAAAGACTGAATAGCAGCCTGCCAATTTTCCTGTTCAATATATTGCTTGCCTTTCACGTAGTCAGGATTCTGAGCAGCTTTTTCAGCGCCTGTTGAACTGCTGCCGCCGCCCATTCCAAAAACAACTTGCGTCATGAGCAGCTGGGTCGCTGCGATTGCATATAATACAAGAAAAAACCGGCGTAAATTCATTTGGCTAGCCTCATTTGTCCAAAGGTTTTATCAAAGTATAAAACCATATTAGTAAGGCTGACCAGTCAATTGCAATAAAAGTTGTACTTTATCACTGTTTCCTTAAACACTTCTGAGTGATCAAGCTGCGCGAATGAGGATTGCCGTGAAAAACCCGTCGCTGCCGGCTTTGTCCGGTGTCAGGTTCAGAAATTGTTCGTCATACTCTCCGGCCAGACCCTTTTCGCCCCACAGTTCGGCGACGGGCAGAATGGAAAAATCTGGGTGTTTCTCCAGAAATTGTGAAACTTGATCTGCATTTTCCTGCCTCAGGATAGAACAGGTTGCATAGATCAACCGCCCGCCAGGGGCGACAAGTTTCCTGGCTTGTGCCAGGATTTCCCGTTGAAGCACCGTTAGTTCCTGAAGCTTCTCTTCAGTAAAAAACCATTTTTGGTCGGGTTGGCGGCGCCAGGTCCCTGACCCGCTGCAGGGGGCGTCAACAAACACCCGGTTCATCGAGCCGCCAAAGCGTTCAAAGATTTCGCCGTCTCGCTCATCCTGAAAAAGTTGATGGGATTCCAGAATATTAACGCCAGAACGGCGACTGCGGATAGCCATATCCTTCATCCGCCGGACGTTCACATCAAAGGCATAAATCTGGCCTGTATTCTCCATCTCTGCGGCCATTGCCAGGGATTTCCCCCCCGCACCGGCGCAATAATCAACAACCTGCATGCCAGGCTTGGCATCGGCCAGTAAGGAGGAGATTTGTGCCGCTTCATCCTGTATTTCAATAAGGCCTCGCTCCATAATCGGGTTAGCCGCAATATTCACACGCCCTTCCACAAGGATACCAAGCGGTGAAATTTGGCTTGGACGGGCCTCAATTCCCTCTTCTTTCAAGAGCCTGAGAACTTCCTCCCGGTCACTGCAAAGACGATTTACCCGAAGAGTAAGAGGGGCCCGCTCCTGATAAGAGCCAAGGACCTCTGCGGCCTTATCACCATATTGCTCGTGAATTTCAAGTGAGAGCCATTCAGGAAAGTTTTCTTTTGCATGAGCGGGCATAGCCGATAGATCGAGTCCATCAAGACTTTCAAGCGCAGTTACTTCTTCGTCGCTCAAAGCATCGCTGGCATAGGAACCACTGACAAATTTAGCTTGGATCTCTTCCAGGGATATCTTTTCCATCGCATGAAGCGCGATCAACGCCCGTGTCCGGCTGGAAACCGGCAAGCTCACTTGCTCAGCCATCCAGTCAACTTCACCAAGGCGCCTGAATAAACTATACAGGAATTCGGTAATCCAGCGCCGATCTTTAGATCCGGCATAGCGGCGGGTTTTAAAATAAGCTCTGACCGCATGTTCCGCCGGCCCGGTAGTGCTCATTATTGATTCCAAGAGCTCAATGATTGAGCTTAACCGGGCAGAGGGTGTCATAATACTTCCTTTAAAGAGCGATTAGCCCTGTCGATAATTTGGTGCTTCACGGGTGATGGACACATCATGCACATGACTTTCCTTCAGACCGGCATTCGTAATCCGCACAAAGGAGCAATTCGTTTGCATTTCTGAGATTGTCGAGTTGCCTGTATATCCCATTGCAGCCTTCAGTCCACCTACTAATTGATGAACCACCGAATTGGCAGGTCCTCTATGAGGGACACGGCCCTCAACGCCTTCGGGAACCAGCTTGAGATTATCTGAAACCTCTTCCTGGAAATATCGATCTGCAGAACCACGGGCCATGGCGCCCAAAGATCCCATTCCCCGATAGGATTTAAAGGACCGTCCCTGATACAGGAAT
>JAESPT010000020.1 GCA_016765515.1 Sneathiella sp.
CAGCGGATAAGAACCCTTCATATGCCACATAATATTTGCCATTGATGATCCGGCCCGCGCCCAGGATATCAACAATAGTAATTGTGCTTGCAACAACACTACCATGCAGCATGAAAATTATTTCATTGGAGTAAGCCGGCAATGCCCGCCGGAAAGAACTGGGCAGGGTAATTCGTCGCAGTCTGGTCCAGGGGGACATGCCGCTGGCAATTGCCGCCTCGACTTCACCATGAGGGGTTGCTTCAATACTGCCCCGTAGAATCTCTGTTTGATAGGCACAGGAATTAAGCGAAAAAGTGATCAACGCACACCACCAGGGTTCCTTCAAGATGACCCAAAGGAAACTCTCGCGAATAAATTCAAATTGTCCCACACCATAATAAACCAGAAATAATTGGATCAATAACGGCGTTCCGCGAAACACATATGTATAGACCCAGATCGGACGATTAAAGATTGGATGACGGTTTGCCCGCAAAAAAGCGAACGGCACTGAAAATACCCAACCTACCCCTAAAGAAATAGCCGTAAGGCTCACGGTAATCCACATGCCTTTGGCAAAAATCTCCCAATGCTTTATCGGCAGATTCCAGTCAACAAAGCCCCAATTCAGCCAGGCAAGTTCTTCCATTATTCAGCCCTCCGGACACCGGCGCTGTATTTCTTCTCCAGTTTTTTCAAACCGAATTCAGAAACGGCTGTCAGGATCAGGTAAATAATCAAAGCCATAAACAAGAAGGTGAACGGTTCTCGAAACTTCCGGCCGATCGCATTGGCGTTATAGACAAGTTCATGCAACCCCAGAACCGACACTAGTGCGGTCGTTTTCAAGAGAACCAACCAGTTGTTTGTGAAACTTGGAATGGCATACCGCACCATTTGCGGCCAGATAATACGATAGAAAATCTGGATTTTTGTCATACCGCAAGCGATACCGGCTTCAATCTGTCCTCGCGGGATCGCCAGCACGGCACCGCGAAAGGTTTCCGTCATGTAAGCGCCAAAAATGAAGCCGATTGTTCCGGCTCCAGCCACAAAATGATTAATCTCAACATAACCCCAGAGCTTTGTTCTATCGCCAATATCATTGAGGAGCTGTTGTCCGCCGTAAAATATCAACAACATGAGGACTAGATCAGGAATGCCTCGAATAACAGTCGTGTAAAAATTGGCAGATTTTTGGGCGGCTTTGTTTGATGACAATTTTGCCCAGGCGCCCAGCAGTCCAAAGAGAATTGAAATGGAAACAGAGACCAGAGCGACCGCAATTGTATTGGCGGTTCCTTCGACAAAGAGCCATCTGAATTGCCAGATATGTTCCATGGAATGCCCCTGCTTGAAAATACAAATACGAAGAAACAGGGCGGGGAAAACCCCACCCTGTTTTATTCAACTACTTACCAAAAATATCAATGTCAAAATACTTGTCATTGAGCTTGGTATAAGTTCCATTCGCTCGAAGAGCAGCAATCGCTTTGGAAAAACTGTCCCGTAATGCTGTATCTCCTTTGCGAACACCAACACCTGCGCCATCACCGAAAAATTTCTTCTCGTTATGGTCAACACCGAAGAAAGCATAACCTTTGCCATTTGCGGTTTTCAGGAAACCATCATTGATCGCCAGAGCATCTGCTGCAATTGCATCCAAGCGGCCCGCTGTCAGATCAAGGTAAACCTCTTCCTGCGTCCCATATTCGCGTATTTCGGACATTTCACCATAAATTGCGTTAACAAAGTCCGCGTGAATGGTCGCCCTCTGAACGCCGATGATTTTACCTTTTAAAGTCGCCGGTTGGTCATCTGCGAACATGCCTTTTTTGGCAGCAAGTTTGCCGGGCGTATTATAATATTTCTTTGAGAAGTCGATTTTCTTCATGCGTTCTGCTGTGATCGACATGGACGCGATAATCGCATCATATTTCTTGGCCATCAGACCAGGGATCATCCCATCCCAATCCTGTTCAACCAATTCGCAGTCCCGCTTCATTTCGGCGCATAGAGCCATGGCAATATCGATATCAAAACCGATTAGCTTGCCGTCTGCTGTTTTTTCGGAAAAGGGAGGATATGCCCCTTCCACACCAATACGAAGTTTTTCATCGGCTGTTGCTAGGCCAGCCGTTAAAGCAAATGCTGCTGCGGCAAGTGCTATACTCATTTTTTTGATCATCTATATCTCCCTATTTGTGATAATCTGTGCCGACCATCCCGTTCGGCGGTTCCTGTCTTGGATGGCGTTAAATTAAGAAGCGATCACGATCACTCCCTGTTACTAATCGCGTGTATTTGCTAAAAACTGACGAAATCTATCAGACTTCGGTGTATCAAACATTTGATCAGGGGGCCCCTGCTCCTCAATTTTTCCTTCATGCAGAAAGACCACATGTGAGCTGACATTGCGGGCAAATTTCATTTCATGGGTGACGACGATCATGGTCCGCCCTTCTTTGGCCAGATCAACCATAACCTTCAGGACTTCCCCCACCAGCTCCGGATCCAGTGCCGACGTTGGTTCGTCAAACAACATGACATCCGGGTTCATGGCAAGAGCACGCGCAATCGCCGCCCGTTGCTGCTGACCACCTGACAGATGAGACGGATAATAATCTTTACGGTCCAAAATCCCGACTTTATCCAAAAGAGCCTCAGCCGCTTTGATGGCATCCGCTTTTGAGACCCCCAACACATGAACAGGTGCCTCAATAACGTTTTCAAGAACCGTCATGTGAGACCACAAATTAAACCCCTGGAACACCATGGCCAATTTTGAACGGACTTTTTCAACCTGTTTCATATTTTGAGGTTTGGGATTGCCTGCCTTGTCTTGCGTCATGGCAATTGTATCCCCCAAAAAGGTCACACGCCCGGCATTCGGGATTTCAAGCAAATTCAAGCAGCGAAGGAACGTACTTTTTCCTGATCCGGAAGAGCCAAGAATAGAAATAACATCCCCTTTATGGGCTGTCAGTGAAATTCCCTTCAACACGTCAACAGAGCCAAAGCTCTTATGCAAGTCTTCCACATCCAGAACGACTGAATTCCCTGTCCCCGTCAACTTTGTCTCCCCTAGTTTCTCTGACAAATCAGCCTGATCATAATAGTACAAACAGATTTGTTAAATTAGCTCAACCCTACACGCCACTTGACCTTGATGCAACAGATCACAAGGCTCAAAAGCACGATGCGACATATTAACGTAGGGGAACAAAAATTAAGTTTCTAATAATTTCAAAATGGGGATTTCATTTGTAATTTATCTTCATCCAAAAACAAAATGAAGCGGTCTAAAAATCACATCTGACGAGAATCTTCCCTGTTTAATTGCAAATTGTATAACCCGTTAAAATGGAGTCGAAAGTGGAGATCCATTCACAAATAATTCCATATATATCAGATAGTTATTTGTATTTTCCTTTTGTTACACCGCCCCTATATCAATAGCAGTGTTTCCACCAAACAAACTGAGGACTAGAGAATCTGATGAAAACAGTGTTTCCTCCCATATCCGCGTTGATTGCCACGCTAGCAATTATGGCTCCGCAAATATCGGCAGCGGCTGATGTGAGAATCGCCGCAACATCTATTGATGGCTTGCACCAAAAAGACGGGAACGGTTTTTATGATCAAATTTTTCAGGCTGTCAGCGACACGAACGGCACACAATACGAAATTGATTATCTCCCGCCTAAACGCGCTCTTGCAGCATTTGAAAGG
>JAESPT010000021.1 GCA_016765515.1 Sneathiella sp.
CATAAAGAAGTTCATGCCAATGGCGAAGAAGAAACTGAGACGTGGCGCAAAATCATCAATTTTCATGCCTGAGGCCAAGGCAGCGCGCGCATAATCAAGCCCATCAGCGATGGTGAATGCCAATTCCTGGACCTGTGTCGCTCCCGCTTCCTGCATATGGTAACCGGATATGGAAATGGAATTAAATTTCGGCATATTCTTCGACGTATAGCCGATGATGTCGCCAATAATTCTCATACTGGGAGTTGGCGGATAAATGTAAGTATTCCGCACCATGAATTCCTTCAGAATATCATTCTGAATGGTACCGGCCAGTTTGTCAGGCGTAACGCCTTGTTCTTCTGCTGCGACAATATAATTAGCCAAGATAGGCAGTACGGCTCCGTTCATGGTCATCGACACGGACATCTGATCAAGCGGAATACTGTCAAAAAGAATTTTCATATCCTCAACGGAATCAATGGCCACCCCGGCTTTTCCAACGTCGCCAACGACCCGTGGGTGATCACTGTCATACCCTCGATGAGTTGCCAAATCGAACGCGACAGACAGACCTTTCTGGCCGGCCGCAAGATTGCGGCGATAAAAGGCATTGGAGTCCTCAGCTGTTGAAAATCCAGCATATTGGCGAATTGTCCAAGGTCGATTGGCATACATAGTTGCCCGCACACCCCGAGTATATGGCGCAAAACCCGGCAGCTGGCCCTCTAGATCGAGCCCTTTCACATCTTCTGAGGTATATAGTGGTTTGACAGCAATGCCTTCAGGTGTATCCCACACCAAATCATCAACAGATCGCCCACGTAGTTCCTTTTCAGCCAATTTATTCCATTGATCACGGCTAGGCTTTGGAAACTCGCTCATCTCTTCACTTCCTCTATTTTTGATGTGATTGTGCACCGCACCACACCGAAATGTCAATTTCTTGCTGCTTGCAAAATCCGCTCTGACACTGCTGCATTCTCAGTGTTGATGACTATACATTATTCGACAAGAACTAGCTAACAAACGTTTGGCAAACACAAAGAGCCAACTTTTGCTTCCCTCACATTTAGGCAGTTCTATGAAAACAGTTCAGGAATCTGTTCCAAAGCTTCTCCAGTCACCCTATACCTGATATCACCAGAATTAGTTTTCAGCCAGTTTTGGCCTTTTTGACTGAGTTTATTTGCAGAACAATTACCTTTCCATGACTACTAGCCAGATTACTGCGGTCCTTGGGCCGACCAACACCGGAAAGACACACTTGGCTGTCGAGCGAATGATGGCTCACAGTGACGGCATCATTGGATTACCTCTGCGTCTGCTGGCTCGAGAAATTTATGATCGCATCGTCAAACACAAAGGGGCTGCGAATGTTGCCCTTGTCACCGGCGAAGAAAAAATAACACCGCCGCACGCTTCCTATTTTGTCTGCACTGTAGAAGCCATGCCTTTGGACAGAGGTTTCCAATTTGTCGCCGTTGACGAAATCCAGCTTGCCAGCGATCCGGAACGCGGTCATGTGTTTACAGATCGACTGCTGTATGCCCGCGGTCGCCAGGAAACAATGTTCCTCGGGTCTGATATCATCAAACCCTGGATCCAAAAACTTATTCCCGACATAAATTTTGTGACCCGGGAACGGCTTTCCCGTTTAACATATAGGGGTCCAAAAAAAATATCGCGGCTCCCCTCTCGGAGTGCCATCGTCACATTCTCCACCAATGACGTTTACGCTATTGCCGAATTGGTGCGGCGGCATCGGGGCGGAGCGGCGGTTGTTATGGGAAGCTTGTCCCCCAGAACCCGCAATGCCCAGGTTGAACTTTATCAGTCTGGTGACGTGGACTATCTGGTCGCAACCGACGCCATCGGCATGGGCCTCAACATGGACATCGACCATGTGGCTTTTGCCAGCACCTACAAGTTTGATGGCACAATGACCCGTAGTTTGACCGCATCCGAGTTTGCTCAGATTGCCGGAAGAGCGGGCCGCCATATGAACGATGGCAGTTTTGGCGTGACGGCAAATGTTGAACCTCTGGACGAAGAGCTTATTGATCAAATCGAAGAACATAGATTTGAAAAATTAAAACACATCCGCTGGAGAAATAGAGATTTAGAGTTTGCAACAACACGAGATTTACTACGTTCACTTGAAAAACCGCCTAAATTCAAGGGATTGATATTACCGCAAGAACCTGATGATTACCGGACTCTAAAAGCACTTGCACAGGACGAATCCATACAGAAATATTCACGAAACAGTGCAAAGGTTCGTCAATTGTGGCAAGTTTGCCAAATCCCAGACTTTAGAAAGACCATGCAGGACGTTCACGTCAGGCTGTTGAAAGAAATATTCATGAATCTGCAGGGTTCAGACGGCAAATTGCCCACCGATTGGATTGCCGGGCAGTTGGATAGGCTGAAAAAAACTGATGGAGACATTGACACACTTGCAACACGGATTGCTCATACGCGGACTTGGACGTATATTTCTCATGTTCCTGACTGGCTTAATGATTATAAGCATTGGCAGGACGTCGCACGTAGAATAGAAGATAACTTGTCAGATGCGTTGCATGAGCGTCTGACACAAAGATTTGTAGATCGTCGCACCGCCTTATTGGTGCGAAAACTGAAAGACAGTGGTCAATTGGAAGCATTGATTAACGAAACTGGTGATGTCCATGTTGAAGGACATTTCATCGGTACATTAAATGGGCTACGTTTTGCAGCGGATATGTCTGCGAACAGCACAGAGGCACGGACGCTACGTAATGTGGGCAACAAGACTGTCGCAAAAGAAATTGCGACTCGCGCTCACGCTATGACAGTGGCAGAAGATGACGCTTTTTCCTTAACCGGAAATGCAGAGATCGTCTGGAATGACATGATTGTCGGCCGTTTGTCGAAAGGCGAATCTGTTTTAAAGCCCAAAATCACCCTTCTTGCCAGCGAACAGTTAAATGGCCCGGCCCTTGAAACAAGCCTGCGGCGACTGAACGACTGGATGAGTGCTGAGATCTCCAAGCGCCTAAATCCGCTTGTGAAACTTGCAGACCTACCTCTGACGGGTGCTGCACGCGGTATTGCCTTTCAAGTCAGTGAAAATTTAGGGGCTCTTCCAAGGTTTAAAGTTAATGACCAGATTCGCAATTTGGACAAAAAAGACTTTGGCCGATTGAAATTTGGGGGCTTGCGAGTCGGATATGAGCATGTCTTCATGCCCATTCTCCTAAAACCGGACCCAACAGCCCTTCGGTGTCTCCTATGGGCCGTTCATGAAGAACGCTCTTCCATCCCAGAACCACCGCCCCCCGGTCGTGTTTCCTTTGAGGTTACCGAAAAATTACCTCGCACCTACTATTTGACAGCAGGCTATGCCCTGTTCAATACCCTTGCTATTCGTTTGGATATGCTGGATCGCCTGGCTGGATTACTGAGACGGGCCTCTCGCGGCCTTCTGGAAACCACAGAGAATCCAACAAAGCCAACGGCACCGACACCGGCACCGACTATTCCTGAAAATGTGTCACAGGGGATGGAAAGTTCGACAGAAGCACCTGCAGCTGAAGACGATGCATCTAATCAAGAAGATGAGACGTCCAAGGAAAACGGTTCCATTGAAATTTCCGTCTCATCCGACAGCAGTGAAGTCCAAAATGACAAAAGTACGGAAGAAGAGACTCCGACCCCTCAGGAAACATTAAGTCCTGAAAGTCAAACCGATGAGACTTCTGAAACGTCCAAACCAGAAGAGGTGCTTTCTGCCGAGAC
>JAESPT010000022.1 GCA_016765515.1 Sneathiella sp.
AAAGAGCCAACAGCTTCAAGGCCGCAAGCAGAAATAGCCGATCCAGCGTCGCAGAAACGGGATGCGCTCGCTCCCTCAGTGCGCATAGATAAAACGAATGAAGATGAGGATCTTTTGGATATTCCCGCCTTTTTGAGGCGGCAAGCTAATTGATCTATCCAGATAATATTAGCAAGTAATAATTAAAGTCGATGCAAAGTAATATTTGCGTCGACTTTTTTTATTGTTTCAATTTTCTAATAAAACAACAATTACTGATGTTTCAATCAAGAAATATTTGGTAACAAAGTGTGATTTGTCTTGGCGGCCAGATCTCTGTAGGCATAGGGTGCGAAAGTTTTTTAGTGGAAGCGCCCTAATATCATGATGGTATATCAAAAGACATTACGGAACAGTATCAGTTGCACCGGTGTTGGCGTTCATAGTGGTGATATCATCAATATGACTCTTAAGCCAGCGGCTGCTGGTAGCGGAATTGTTTTCAGGCGAACGGATGTTGCTCCCGAAATTGCAGATATACCGGCGCGCTTTGATACTGTCTCTGAATTGATCATGTGCACGACTATTGAAAATGATTCTCAGGTTAAAGTCGCGACTATTGAGCATCTAATGGCGGCATTTTCGGGATGCAACATCGATAATGCAATTGTTGAATTGGATGGCTCTGAGGTCCCAGTTATGGATGGCTCCTCTGCCCCCTTTGTGTTTCTGATAGAATGCGCAGACATTGTTGAGCAAAAACTTCCCCGCCGGTATATCAAAGTGTTGAAAGAGGTAGAGGTAAGGGATGGTTCTGCCGTCGCGGTCCTTTCTCCGGGGGATAATGTTTCAATTTCCTTTGAAATCGACTTTGATAATCAACGTATCGGTAAACAGAATTGCAGTTTTAATCTTCGAAACGGAACGTTCAAGAATGAACTGTCTCGTGCGAGAACTTTTGGTTTTGTCAGTGAGCTTGAGCAGCTGAAGAAAATGGGTTTGGCTAAGGGCGGTTCACTTGAAAATGCTGTTGTCCTAAGCGGCGACGAAATCCTAAATGAAGAAGGCTTGAGGTATGACGATGAGTTTGTTCGTCATAAAGCCCTGGATGCCGTTGGTGACCTCTATCTGGCAGGAGCACCCATTGTGGGTCAGTTCCAGGGATATCGTTCCGGGCATGCGTTGAACAATAAGCTGTTGCACGCGTTTTTGAAGGATGAAGACGCCTGGTGCTATACTTTAGAAGCGCCTGTTCGTGTTTCCAACGTTGGCGGGGCGCATTGGCCTTCTCAACAAGCAGCAGCACCAATCACAGCGTAAGTGCTGCCAAGGCAGCGGTCGTACACTTATCATTCTCAACAATATATCTGGAGAATTGAGGCACGGATGGGCCGGGCCTCAATTCTCAGCGATTTTGTTACGCGCTTTTGCGTTTACGTTCTTTGCCTGCGAGGCTTTTTATCAGTCCGCTGACTGCGGATCTTACAGCAGGTTCGTCAATCTCGCCGTAGTTGCGAACCAACTCGATTGTTGAGCGGTTTTTTCCGCCATGCTCAAGTGGTGCACTTGCTGTGAGGGGTTCTAAATTTTCGAAAAAGTAGGCGACATCTACTTCTAGTCTCTGACCAATTTCATACAAACGACCGGCGCTAACTCGGTTCGCACCTGTTTCATACTTTTGTACTTGTTGGTAGGAGATTTCTAGCGCTTGAGCTAAGTGCTCTTGAGTAAGACCCATCATGGTCCTTCTCTCTCTGATGCGCTCGCCCACGTGATCGTCAACGCGTTTCGCGAGTTTACTCATTAGCTGGTACCTTTCTATAACGTAGGACCTCTGGAACGTCCTTAATAAATACTACTTATATTTTAGAAGTAAGGGGAACGTTGAATCTCTTAATCTATCGGATCACTTCGCGAGGAAGAAGATCAGAAAATTCTAATTACCCTTAATAGTAATTTAGCACAATGTCTCAAAAAAGAAAATTACCTAAAATTAGACCTATGCTAACGTCTTATACTATAACCGTTTATTCTGATATTAAAATGCAAAAATTGTAGTTTTGGTGGAATTATCATGAATGATTTTCACGTATTGAGAAAATCTCAAGCTTATCTTTCCAAGTAACGTTCAATTGGATAAAATACGACAGATATTTAATTCCTGGATTGGTCATTGCGTATGGTGAAAATTCTGTTGTTCGCACTTAAGATGAGAACATTAATAATCATAGTTCCGTTCTTATTGCTGGTGGCGTGCAGTTCTGATGATGTTGAAGAGTACCAGGAACGGCCGGTTCAACGATTATATAACGAGGCTCTTGCTGCCTTGAATTCGGAAGATTATATAACAGCGGCGAAAGGGTTTGATGAAGTCGAGCGACAACATCCTTATTCTGTGTGGTCGACGAAAGCACAGTTGATGTCAGCTTTCGCTTATTATCAGAGTAATAAATATGATCAGGCTATCCTCGCAGCGGATCGCTTTATTGAACTTCATCCCGGGAATAAAGACGTTCCTTATGCACATTATTTGATCGCAATTTCTTACTATGAGCAAATTACGGGTGTTGGCCGGGATCAAAAAGTGACCCGTCAGGCCTTGGATGCACTGCAAAAACTAGTTCGCCGATTCCCAAATACTGAATATGCCCGAGACGCCAGCTTAAAGATTGATCTGACAAGAGATCATCTTGCTGGCAAAGAAATGGAAATCGGTAGATATTATCTTGAGAAAGAGCAGTTTATTGCTGCTATTAACCGGTTTAGGCAAGTTATCGAGCTTTATCAAACGACGAGTCATGTTCCTGAAGCATTGCATCGTTTGACAGAATCCTATTTATCCCTTGGTATTGTTGATGAGGCGAAAACTGCAGCCGCAGTTCTAGGGTATAACTATCCGGGAAGTGATTGGTATCAGGACAGTTATGCTTTGTTGGATTCGAATTACCTGAAACCGGAAGTTAATGAAGAGTCCTGGATTGTGAAAACCTGGAAATCGGTATTTTAGGCTCTATAGATATATGCTGTCATCTCTTCTCATTCATAACATCGTTTTAATCGACAAATTAAATTTGTCATTTGAAAATGGCCTTTGTGTACTCACGGGGGAAACTGGCGCGGGTAAGTCTATTCTGCTAGATAGCTTGGCGTTGGCCTTAGGGGCACGGGCAGATTTAGGTTTGATTCGAGGCGGACAGGATCGAGGGTCAGTTACAGCTGAATTTTCACTGCCTGTCGGTCATCCGGCTTTTAAAATACTTGAAGATCTTGAGTTTTCTGAGGGTGAACCTTTGATTCTGCGCCGGATCATAAGTTCCGATGGACGAAATCGTGCGACAATCAATGATCAGTCAGTCAGTGCGTCACTCTTACGTACTGTTGGGGACAGTTTGGTTGAAATACATGGTCAAAATGCTGAGCGTGGTTTTCTTGATGCCAAAGGTCATCTCAAATTACTGGATATTTATAGTAAACTTGAAAGTACTGCCAAGCTCGTTTCAAAACAGTTTGCCTCCATGCAAAAGGCACGGGTTACTCAGGATGAAGTTCAGTCGGCTATTCGTGGTAGTGGTATTGCTAATGTGACGGCTGTGGAAGCCGTGGTGCTGGAAACGGATGG
>JAESPT010000023.1 GCA_016765515.1 Sneathiella sp.
CGTGGTATTGGATCTGGTAAAGGTAAAACCTCCGGGGCTGGTCAAAAAGGTCAGAAATCCCGTTCTGGTGTTGCAATTAAGGGCTTTGAAGGCGGTCAGATGCCAATTCATCGCCGTTTGCCAAAACGCGGTTTCACCAATATATTCCGTAAGGAATTTGCAGTCGCCAATCTGGGTCGTATTCAGACGGCGATAGATGCGGGTAAATTGGATGCCAAAGAAACTATTACCATCGCTAAACTCCAGGAATCTGGCGTTGTTGGTAAGGTTGTTCATGGAGTTCGCTTGCTGGCTAAAGGTGAGCTTAAGTCAAAGGTGACCCTTGAGGTCACTGGTGCTTCTAAAACAGCTGTGGAAGCTGTTGAAAAAGCGGGCGGTTCTGTCACAGTGACAAAACCGGCTGCTGCAAAAGGCGAATAACGGGAATGTGCGGAGGGCAGCAGTAGCTGCCCTTCTAATCTGGAGTAACACTACATGGCGTCTGCAGCAGAACAAATGGCTTCATCCATGAGCTTTGGAGCTTTCTCCAAGGCAACGGAATTAAAGAAGCGTTTGTGGTTCACGCTTTTCGCGCTCATCATTTACAGAATTGGAACTTATATTCCGATTCCGGGCGTTGATCCGACTGTACTTGCTGACGTTTTTGCTCAGAATTCCGGTGGTGTTCTCGGGATGTTTGATGTGTTTGCTGGTGGTGCGCTTGGTCGCATGACTATCTTTGCGTTGAATATCATGCCGTATATTTCTGCCTCCATCATCATGCAGTTGATGACGTCCATTTCTCCGCAGATGGCGCAGCTCAAGAAAGAGGGAGAGCAGGGACGCAAGAAGATTAACCAATATACGCGGTATGGTACCGTATTATTGGCGACGTTACAGGGGTATGGTATAGCCGTTGGATTGGAGGGAATGTCCATGTCCTCTGGTCAGAATGCCGTTATAGACCCCGGTTTATTTTTCCGAATTACAACAGTGATTACATTGGTGGGCGGTACTGTTTTTCTGATGTGGTTGGGTGAGCAGATTACGGCTCGCGGAATCGGGAACGGTATATCTCTGATTATCTTCTCCGGGATTGTGGCAGCTCTTCCCAGCGCCCTGGTCGGAACACTTGAATTGGGCCGCACGGGCGCCCTTTCTACTTTTGTCATTCTCTTTCTATTGATCATGTCTATTGCCGTGATCGCGTTTATCGTCTTTATGGAGCGCGCTCAACGGAGGGTGCTCATACAGTATCCGAAACGACAACGTGGCAATAAGACCTATGGCGGTCAGAATTCGCATCTGCCTCTTAAATTGAATACTGCTGGTGTGATTCCTCCAATCTTTGCGTCTTCACTTCTGTTGATGCCGATTACCGTTGTTGGTTTTTCTGCGGGATCCGGGCCAGAGTGGTTGACGACAGTAACGACCCTGTTGGGGCGGGGGCAGCCGCTTTATATGCTGCTCTATATTACTGGTATCGTGTTTTTCTGTTTCTTCTATACGGCTGTTGTGTTCAATCCAGACGATACGGCTGACAATTTGAAGAAACACGGGGGGTTTGTCCCTGGGATTCGTCCAGGCAAGCGAACGTCAGAATATCTGGACTATGTGCTCACTCGTCTAACCGTAACCGGCGCAGCATATCTTTCAATTGTCTGTATTTTGCCGGAGATTTTGGTGTCCCAGTGGGCTGTGCCATTTTATTTTGGCGGTACGTCTCTTTTGATCGTTGTGTCCGTAACGATGGATACGGTCGCTCAGATTCAAAGTCACCTGTTGTCCCATCAATATGACGGATTGATTAAAAAATCTAAGTTGGGGGGACGACGTAAGTGATACTGATTCTTCTGGGAGCGCCTGGAGCTGGCAAGGGTACTCAAGCCCAGCGACTGCAAGCCAGTCACGGGCTCATTCAGTTGTCGACAGGGGATATGTTGCGTGCTGCTGTTGCTGCCGGAACTGAGATAGGTTTGCAGGCAAAATCTGTAATGGAGCGTGGTGAATTGGTATCTGACGATATTATGACACGAATCATTTCTGAGCGCCTTGACCAACCAGATTGTGAAAAAGGCGTCATCCTGGATGGCTTTCCACGTACGGAAGCGCAGGCTGATGCCCTTGATTCTATGTTGAGTGACAAAAAAATGGCACTTAATGCAGTAATCGAAATGAAAACCGACGATGGGGTACTTGTAGAACGCGTTACAGGTCGTTATACATGTGCCAAATGTGGGGCTGGCTATCATGATAGTTTCTTGAAGCCAGCAAAAGAGGGTGTGTGTGATAAATGCGGTGGGGGTGAGTTTTCCCGTCGTAGTGATGATACTGCTGAGACTGTTAAGTCTCGATTGCAGACTTATCACAATCAGACCGCACCGTTGCTTCCTTACTACAAGGATAAAGGCATTCTAAAACAAGTAGATGGAATGGCTGAGATAGATGAAGTTACCCGACAGATTGAAGCATTGCTTTCTTAAATCTAAGGTGTTGACTACATACAACAAGTTTATATAATCGCGCGCTTCGCGTAAGCGCAATAGATAACGGGTCGAATTGACCTGATTTTGGTGATGAGGAGAAACTAGCGTGGCTCGTATTGCTGGTGTAAATATCCCGACGAACAAGGGGGTCCAGATTGCACTGACTTATATTCATGGAATTGGCCCTGCAAAGGCAAAGTCCATTTGTGAGACTGTCGGCCTGGCGTCCGAAACCCGTGTAAACGGATTGAGTGATGCTGAGGTTGTCCGTATTCGTGAAGTCATTGACGCGGATCATATGGTAGAAGGCGATTTACGTCGTGATACTGCCATGAACATTAAACGATTGATGGATCTTGGCTGCTATCGCGGTCTACGCCATCGTCGTGGACTGCCCGTACGCGGACAGCGCACACACACTAATGCCCGTACCCGTAAGGGGCCGGCTAAGGCGATTGCTGGAAAGAAGAAGTAACATGGCACGTGATAAAACGCGCGTTAAACGCCGCGAACGAAAGAATATTATTTCCGGTGTTGCTCATGTGAGCGCTACGTTTAATAACACCAAAATAATGATCACAGATGCACAGGGTAATGCTATTGCCTGGTCCTCTGCTGGATCGCAAGGATTTAAGGGTTCTCGTAAATCCACTCCATTTGCTGCACAGATTGCTGCAGAAGATGCTGGCAAAAAAGCCATGGAGCATGGAATGAAAACCCTTGAAGTTGAAGTTAAAGGGCCTGGTTCAGGACGCGAATCGGCACTGCGCGCATTGCAGTCCGTTGGATTTACGATTACGTCAATTCGTGACGTGTCTCCTATCCCGCATAATGGATGTCGCCCACCAAAACGCCGTCGCGTTTAGGGGATAAGTAGGGTATATGGATTCTCGGATCTGTATAAACTGTGTTCTAGACAAGGCAGGCCCGTGGTGGGCCTGCAAAGTTGTGAGGTCAACACCGTGATTCAGCAAAACTGGAAAGAACTAATCCAGGCTAATCTTTCGATCGAATCGGGAGACCAAAGTGATCGTGAGGCCACTATTGTAGCAGAACCTCTTGAGAGAGGTTTCGGACTTACACTTGGTAATGCGTTACGGCGCGTTCTGTTGTCCAGCCTTCAGGGTGCTGCAATAACGTCCATTCAGATAGACAATGTGTTGCATGAGTTCTCTTCAATCTCTGGTGTACGTGAAGACGTTACCGATATTGTGTTGAACTTGAAGAAACTTGCGATCCGTAGTCACGTTGAAGGGGCTAAGCGGATTTCATTGAAAGCTTCTGGTCCGTGTACTGTAACTGCAGGCATGATTGATACCGGTGCTGATATTGAAATCTTGGATCCGGATATGGTCATTTTGACATTGGATGATGGCGCGACCATCAACATGGAAATGACTGTTAATACGGGTAAAGGATATGTTGCCGGTGTGGCTAA
>JAESPT010000024.1 GCA_016765515.1 Sneathiella sp.
ATTGCCAGAGGTTTAAGTTATGCGCCTTTTGCAGATTTGATATGGATGGAAACATCAAATCCAGATTTAGATTATGCCCGACAATTTGCTGAAGCCATACACGCTGTATATCCTGGAAAAATGTTAGCATATAATTGTTCTCCATCATTTAATTGGGCAGCAAAATTAAGTGTTGCAGAAATGGAAACTTTTAGAGAAGATTTAGCTGCTATGGGTTATAAATTTCAGTTTATTACTCTGGCTGGATTCCATGCTTTAAATACAAGTATGTTCGAATTATCTAAAGCATATAAAGAGCGTGGAATGGCTGGTTATTCTGAACTACAAGAGCGAGAATTCGCTTTACAAAAAGATGGATTTAAAGCAGTAAAGCATCAAGGTTTTGTTGGGACAACTTATTTTGATGCTGTACAAAATACTGTTACTGTTGGCCTGGCGAGTACAGTAGCTATGAAAGACAGTACCGAAAGGGCTCAGTTTTAGAAAGCCTTATTATACTTTATTAGTTGGTTAGTTTAGGGGCTAGTTTTAAGATTTATCTTAAGTTAGCCTCTTTTCTAGAATAACAGTTCCATCTTAATATCACTACGTATATAGGGACTATTAGGTTCTACAGGAATTTCAATAAAACCATACTTTCTATAAATTTAAATGGCATTTGCTAATTTGGTATTGGAGTAGAGCATAAGCCCTTTAAATCTATTTTCTTTAGCAAAATCAATACAATGCTGCATGAGTTGTTGTCCAATTTTTAGTCCGCGGTGTTTTGGAGATACCGCCATTTTTGTAAGCTCAAAAATACTTTCGGCTTCGGTAGGCATTAATGCTACTGTACCGACAATGGTATCATTTAACTTTGCAAAAAAGATATGACCGCCTTTACTTGTAATATATACATCTGGTTTACTTAATACTTCTTCGTCATAAGGCTCTACTACAAAAAACGCTTTGAGCCATTCGATGTTCAACGCATAGAAGTCTTTAGAATATTTTTTATCAAATGCAACGATGCTAATATCATTTTCAATAGTGGCTTTTGCATGGTTTATTATTGTATTACTCATTGCATTTTTTTTTAATTTGTCTTCAAGTATATTTATATGTCCAATTAAACAGTTTGAACTATGTAAGGTATATTTCTTAATAACTTTATCTATAGCAACCCAAATGGGTTTCATTTTCTGTATTGTTACTTTTCCTTTTTTAGAAATTTTAATAATTTTTTTTCTCTTGTCCATGTCGTCATTTAAAACAACAACCAATTCCTTCTTAACCAATTTACTCACAGCTTGCGTAATTGCTGGCTGAGTTAATTGCAGCTTTTCTTTAATTTCTGTATTGGTAATCCCATCATAGTGATCTATAATCTTAATAATTGGAAATAGGTAAGGGTCAAAATCTATATTAAAATGATCATATACGAGTTGAGTTTCTTTCATCATGTGCTCACTCAATCGCTTTAACCTAGAGCCTAATCCTAATTCACCAAAACCTTTTAATGCATCCATAATATAATTATTTATATAAGTGCTTATGCAAATATAAATAATTTCCTCCTCAACACAAAATACATTGATTTTAAGTTCTCATAAAATCAGTAATAAGATAGGAGATAAGCTCATAAAAGTTAGGGACCGCATTACCCAAGCGGTGCGGTTGCGTCTTGAAATGTATGGACAGCATAAAGATGCCATTCGAAAAGCCCTCACCTTTTTGGCGATGCCGCAAAACGCTGTGCTTGGTGCAAAGTTGACGGCCGAAACGGTTAGTCGCATGTGGTATGCCACGGGAGATACGTCCGCTGATTTCAGTTACTATACCAAACGCCTGACCTTGTCGGCCGTCTATGGATCGACTCTGATTTACTGGCTGGATGATGTATCGGAAGAACATTACAGGACGTGGGAATTCCTGGACAGGCGCATTGAAAATGTGATGCAGTTTGAAACGGCTAAATATAAAGCGCGTGCCTTCTTCTCGAAAAAGCCCGATGTATCCTTTATGCCATCACCCGGACGCTTTTTTCGCAATCTAAAAGCTCGATAAATTGACTATCTGGGCTGAACTCTCAGGACAATAAAAATGCTGAAAAACAAAGTCATCCTGATTACGAACGCAACTCATTTTGTTGGAACGCCAGGCGCTAAGGTTTTGTGTGCAGAAGGGGCGACTGTTTATGCGCAAGATGAAGCCTTTCTCGGCGAAAAAGCCCGCGCTGCTTTTGAACAAATGATCCCAGGCGTGACGGCATTGTCTGAACAGGATCCAGCGGACGTGATTGCTGCCATTATCGGCAAAGAAGATCGTCTGGATGTTCTGATCAACAATGATGCCTATCCAGCCATACGAGCCAGCATAGAAACGGCCGATATTGAGGATTTTCGAAAAACCCTTGATGCCTTGATGGTTCGCGGTTTTTCTTTCTCAAAATTTGCGACCCCGCACATGAAAACCGCTAAAAAAGGGAAGATCATCTTTGTGTCATCGGCCGCGCCAAAACATGGATTACCTAATTATTCCATGTATGTAGCGGCACGCGGCGGCGCAAATGCCTTGGCAGTCTCGCTCGCCAAGGAACTTGGAAAATTTGGAATTCAGGTGAACGCGCTGGCGCCTAATTTTGTCGAAAGTCCAACTTATTTCCCAGAGAAACTTCTGGCTAATGAAGAGGCCATGAAGAAGATAACAAAACAGATTCCCCTCGGCCGCCTTGGTAAACCCGAAGAAGCCGGTGACTATCTGGCGTTCCTGTCATCAGATAAATCTGATTTCATTACGGGACAAATTCTCTATTTCTCTGGCGGCTGGGCGTAAGGAACTACTCACCTTTGGAGCAGTGCCGAGGGGGAAAAGCCGGGTGACATGCCCCATTTTTCGCCCTTCTCTAGCCTCTGCCTTTCCGTACAGGTGGAGGCTCATTTCCGGATGGCTTAAAATATCCTGCCAGTGATTGATATCGTCGCCGATCAGGTTTCTCATGACAGCATTTGAATGATGTTCTGCGGAACCCAATTTTAGTCCGGCAGCAGCACGAATACTTAGTTTGAACTGACTTGTCAGACAGGCTTCTATTGTCCAGTGCCCCGAATTGTGAGGGCGCGGTGCAATTTCATTGACCAGTACATCTCCGTCATGAGTGACGAACATCTCCACTGCAATCAAACCAACAAGATCAAGTTGTTCTGCTATTTTTTTTGCAAGTTTGGTTGCATGCTCCGCTACAGATGTCAGGATATTTGCAGGCGCTAGTGAGACATCCAGAATGTGGTTCTTATGGCGGTTTTCAACAGGCGTATAGGCTTCGATCTCGCCGCCAATGCCGCGGGCTACCAAAATTGATATTTCCAACTCAAATGCAACGAAACCTTCCAGGATTGCCGGAAGTTCCCCGATTCCATTCCACGCTTCATCAATTTGCGTTGCTGAGGTTATTTTAAACTGCCCTTTACCATCATATCCGAATTTTCGTGTTTTAAGGACGGATGGCGTTCCAATTCTCTCAACCGCCTCGCGCAACTCTGCGAGGCTTTCAACATTCGCAAATGGGGCTGTCGGAACACCTAAGCTGTTAATGAAGCTTTTTTCGATATGGCGGTCTTGCGCTATTTCCAGTACTTTTTTTCCAGGCCGCACAGGCACCAGTGGTTCCAGAAAATCCAATGTCTCTGTTGGAATATTTTCAAATTCCAATGTTACGGCACTGACAGAGCGCGCAAATTTTTCCAGTGCATTCTTGTCTGTATAATCGGCGACCGTCATCTTAGTGCAGACTTGCGACGCCGGGCCATGTCTGTCTTGTCCAAAAATATGGGTTTTATAACCCATTTCTGCGGCCGCTAAAGCCATCATACGGCCAAGCTGACCATCGCCAAGAATGCCAATCGTCTGGCCCGGTGCGATTGCAGTCATTGATATTTCCTATTCCGGTGTATCTGTAGGGTCCAGCATAACAGCATTGGTCTGCTTTTCACGCCATTGGTCTATAGCGCTTGCGATGGTTTTGTCAGACAAGGCTAAAATTTGTGCGCCAAGTAAGGCTGCTTTAATGGCACCTGCTTTGCCAATTGCCAGGGTGCCTACAGGAACACCGCCCGGCATCTGCACAATTGAAAGCAAGCTGTCCATGCCCTTTAAGGCTTTACTTTCAATGGGAACGCCCAAAACAGGAAGCGGGGTCATGGACGCCGCCATGCCAGGAAGGTGGGCCGCCCCGCCTGCACCAGCGATTATAACTTTGATTCCGCGTTCTTTCGCTGACTTGGCATAGTCAACCAGACGGTCCGGTGTTCGGTGAGCGGACACAATCTTCGTTTCGAACTCTACGCCGAGAGAGGAGAGGGTGTCAGCTGCATTCTTCATGATAGGCCAGTCGGATTGGCTGCCCATGATAATGCCAATTTGTACGCTGTTTTGTCCCATGTCTGTAGATCCCGTGAGCGGATGATATGTTACTATTTGTCAGATTGCCGGGATTATAGGCATGGATTTGTGAGAAGCAAGTTTCGCGTGTTTCTGCACTCAGACCCAGAGTAAGGCTCCCGCGAAATTGTTGGATTATTTTGAATAATTTTCAGAAATATCGTACAAAGGGTGGGAGTAGAATTCTCACCACCTGTCAGGTTGATAAATGAAAATTGGATCTACCGGTCGCCCTGCGAGAACGAGGCCGACCAGCAAAACCACATCGGCGAGTGCCGCTGCTGCCTATTCCAGTGTTTCGGCACCGCGGACGATAATAGACACAACATCCATTATGGGGATACCAGAGGCAGAGCTAACGCCGAAAGTGCGAGACGCCATCATGACCCTGATGGAGGAAGTGGATACACTGCGCCGTTCTGTGGAGGGGATAACCAAAAGACTTGAAAATGCAGAGAGATTGGCGGATCAGGATTCCTTGTTGCCCCTCTACAACCGCCGGGCTTTTGTCCGCGAATTGACCCGTGTACAGGCGACAGTGGAACGGTATGGCACCGCTGCCAGTCTTATCTATATTGATCTGGATGGCTTCAAGGAGGTGAATGATACCTATGGGCATCAAGCCGGAGATTATGTTCTGTCAGAAATAGCCCTTCGTCTTGCGGCTAGTGTTCGTGAAACCGATATCGTGGGTCGTTTAGGTGGCGATGAGTTTGGCTTGATTCTTTCCCGTACGGATCATGAAGCGGCGGCGACATTGACAACGCGGTTTCCAGCTGAATTGGAAAGAAATCCAATATTCTGGGAAGGCACTCGACTGAATGTGGGCATGTCTTATGGAATAGTGCCGATTGAGGCAGGAGTAAATGCAGAGCAAGCTCTCAATAGCGCTGACGGAAAGATGTATCAGCACAAAAAGGTAGATAAGGGGAACAAATAGCTTTGTTGATCGTTGATTTCAGTTCGAGAATTATCACGCAATAATGTCGGGAAGTAAGGCGTTCGCCGTTACAAAAATATGGTCTTTAAGAATAAGTTTCCGTTTTTTCAAGCGTTGAAGCTGGAGGCTATTGAAGTTTCCGGAATTCACCAATGCATCGATTGCAATGTCCAGGTCGCGATGTTCCATTTTGAGATCGGCTAGTCGTTGTTTTAACGTTTCCTGACCATCAATTACAGTCATATTATCGCGAATTCCCTATACAAATGGCCGCAAGTATCTTCCAATGTGAACTTGTGGTACGGTAAAAGATCAATCAATATCGGGTGCTAGGCATTTTAGCATTTTTTTGAGGGTACGACCAGCGTCCATCCCTGAATTTGAGGTTATGGGATTGAACGGCATAAGAGTCAAGGGGGTGTTGTTTTGGCAGTTTATTCGTCCGCGGGATTTCCTCCCTGCGATTTGTGGGATTTCGCGATTAAGCTTTATAGTGAAGACGCAGTCTCTGAAGCTTGTCTGGCCCTACAGGATCGCATGAAGATTGATGTCAATTTGCTGCTGTTCTGTGTGTGGGTTGCTGCAAGTGGCCGTGAAACGCTGACAGAGCAGGAGTTGGAGGAGGGAATTGCGTCGGCTTCAGGGTGGCAGTCCAATGTCGTTGATCCCTTGCGTGCAATGCGCAGATACCTTCGTTCACCAGAGAATAATATTGACAACCGCCTAGCGAGTGATCTGCGCCGTATTATTTCCGATAGTGAAATCTATTCCGAAAGGCTGGAATTGCAAATGCTGGGGAAGCTTATTGATCGTCCCGTGACAAGCTCGTTTGGGGGCAAGGAATGTGCTGATGCTGCTGCTGAAAATTTGTTGAGCTACATGTCCAGGGTAACAGACAGATTAGAAGATGAGGATCGCAAGGATTTGCTCGTCATTTGGCAAACAGCTTTTCCCTCTGCGAATGTGCAGACGTGTAACTTGGCAGCAGACCGGAACGATATGTTATTGCGGTTCTAAGGCCTGACCCTAGTTTTTTGAGGACGTTAGGTGTCCTTTTTTAGGCCAGACCAACGGTTAACCAGATTGTTATCGATCTGCATCAGATCAAGAACTCGGCCGACAGAATGATTGACCACATCATCCAGGGATTTCGGGTGTGTATAAAACGCTGGAACAGGCGGTGCGATGATGGCCCCCATTTCAGAAAGGTGTAAGAGATTACGAAGGTGGCCCGCATGCAATGGCGTTTCTCGAAGCATGAGGACAAGGCGTCGTTTTTCTTTCAAGGCAACATCTGCTGAACGCGTAAGCAAGCTGCTTGTTACGCCTGTGGCTATTTCAGACATGGACCGGATAGAGCATGGCGCAATAATCATACCAGCGTTTCGGAACGATCCCGAAGCAATCGTTGCCCCGATATCTGCTGCCTTATAATTTTGACTCGCTAATGCTTTTACCGAAGATACTGCTAATCCGGTTTCCTGATGCAATGTGATTTCTGCGGCCTTGCTGATAACCAAATGTGTCTCGATTTCCAGCTTTTGACAAACTTCCAAAAGACGGACGCCATATATAGCGCCAGATGCTCCGGATATGCCGATGATAAGTTTTTGTTTTTCAGACATAAATTAGTATATCGCTAAAAATATTATAAAAGGGCTATTGATTTATATCAATTCAGGTCACAATTTTGTAATATAATACTGTTCCTGATTGGAAATCCAATCACCTGCCTTTTTTAGTAGAGGAGATAGACGATGAGCACAACTGAGTACGTGGCGCAACTGACAGAGAAACATCACAAGATTGAAGAGAAAATTCATTCCGAAATGTTACACCCCTCGTCGGATCACGTACACATAACCGAGCTCAAAAGAGAAAAACTCCGATTGAAAGAAAAAATTGAGGAGCTATCTTCAGATTTAACATCAAACTGACAGTCCAAAAATTTATATTATCAGCAAATGCGTCAGAGACCGCTCTGGCGCATTTTTTATTGCCTTTTTTAGCGAATCCAAAGCAACCTGCAGGAGCTGACAATAGATAATTTTGAACATTAGAGAGTGAGGCCTCCCGTGAACCTTAATCTGAACGGAAAGACAGCTTTGATTACAGGCGCGTCAAAAGGAATTGGAAGAGGGATTGCATTTTTAATGGCCGAGGAAGGATGTCATTTAACTTTAGTCGCGCGATCTCAAGGCGATCTGGAGAAAATGGCCGCTGAGATTACAGAAAAATTTGAAATCAACGTTACTATTCTGCCTGCGGATCTCAGTAAAAAGGGGGCTGTTGAAATGCTGGTGCGAGAGGCCGGAATTCCAGACATTCTCATCAATAATGCAGGCGCTATTCCTGCAGGGACTGTACAGGCAATCGATGAGGATCGTTGGCGCGATGCATGGGATTTAAAAGTCTTCGGATATATTAATATGTGCCGCACATTTTATGACGGTATGAAAAATCGGGGAAATGGGGTCATCATAAATATAACGGGTTTGGCCGCGGATCGGACCGATGCAGATTACATAGCAGGAACAACCGGAAATGCAGGGTTGAATGCCTTTTCAAGGGCGCTTGGCAGTAGAAGTCTTAATGATGGTATTCGTGTTCTTGCCGTTAGCCCCGGTGCGGTCGAGACGGAGCGTTTGTTCGGCCTTATGCAAAGTCG
>JAESPT010000025.1 GCA_016765515.1 Sneathiella sp.
CACTTTATCCCTGGCTGCATCACCCCGCGCACAAAAGCGCCGCTCAGCGGAAGCAGGATCGCCCAAAGGGGCCACGAGATGCTTGCACTCTTTCGCGAAAAAGTGAGCAAGGTGACACCTGAGATGATGACCGCGATGCCTGCTGCCTGAAACACTCCAAATGGTTCTGCCAAGATAGTAACAGCGAAGACAACCGCAAAAAGCGGGGTCAAATTACCAATGGCCCCCGTAATATTGGGGCCCATATGCACATTGCCAGCAAAGGTGAGCAACGTAACCGCGCCTGGAAAAAGCACGCCGATGCCCATAAAAACACCGAGGGCGACAGGATCAAAACCAGAAAAATCAACCAAAAACGGGGAAAGAAGGACAAAAAACACGGCCGCTGTCGGCACACTGATGGCGGCCCCTTTCAGCGGTGCAAAATGGTGCAGCCCAAACTGGGTCAGAACCAACGCCGTGCCATAGAAAAAAGCCGCCCCCAACGCCAAAATCCACGCATTCATCTAATCCATACCCTCCCTGCTTTATCGAAAGGGTAGATCGGATGAGTGGCAAAAATCAAAATATTAAAATGAACTCGGACAACGGGCTGTAAAACGGGCCTCTGTTTTCAGGCGGCCCGCATGGTAAAAGCATAAACTCGACTAGTATGATAAATTTATGGCATCGTTGGTCGGCTTCTTCGACACCAACCTATAAAACTCAGCAAAGCAATCCCAGCCCCATAAAGGGGAAGCCCTGCAGGAAGCGGGATTACGGACAGAGTTGAAGACGCCGTCACAACTCGGATCCAGTCTCCAGGTGACGAGACACGCATGCCTACAGTCAAAACGCTGCCCAACACAGAATATCCGTCCGTCAAGGTTTCCAGGCCACGATTAATAAATGCTCCAGGATAGATTGTCCCTGCAGCGCCAAGAATCCCGTTTGATGCCGCTTCAAGGTTTCCGTTGCTATCTGACATAACACCTAGGATCGTTCCGCTGAAAGTCCATTGGACGTTAAAATGGCTCGCTGCGCCCGAACCAGGTGTTCTGTTAAAAAAGATCATATGACTGTCTACTGTCATACCTGACGCAATATTTCCTGCGTCAACAGCCAAAGCTGCGCCCAAAAGGACATTCTGCATTTCATCGAAACCCTGCTGTCCCGTATTCGTTACGGTGATGTTATTGATAAGCGCCGGTGCACCAATAATGGCTGCAGGCGTACCGATGTTACTAAGCGGACCACCAACGCCGATAAGGGCGGAATGTGCCGAAGGTACGGTAAATAATGTGACAATCAGAGACGTGACTAAATAAGCAAAACAATTACGGAATACGCTTTTTTTCATTTCACTCTCCCAGTTGGTTTTATCCACAACCAAGACTTATTCAAAATGAGCGATAAAACCACTTTAAGTAATTGAAATAATGTTTATTTTAGAATATTTACTTATTACTAATATATATTCAAGACGTCAACCAAAATACTGATTTAGTCACTGAAATTTTCAACTTTATGGATAATTTTAGGAGGAAGATTACTGGAATAGTTCGAAATATTATTGGTGAAACAACATCATGCACCCAACCCGCGGCACCCACTCTTTATTCTGTAACGTCAATCGTCGTTTTCATTCCCAGCGCGGCATGTTCAAGCAAATGGCAATGAGACAACCACTCGCCTAAGTCAGCGGGGACAATGCCAATTTCCAGGGAACCATCATAATCCAGCAAGGCAGTGTCCCGGAAATAGGGCTCATTAACGGGGATGCCGTCCCGCGCGAGAACCTTGAAAAAGACACCATGAATATGGACCGGATGATAAAGCCCCGTGCCATTGGTGAAACGCATGCGATAAAAACGGCCATTTTTAAGCGCCGTGATATCATGGTCCCCATAGACTTTGTTATTGATGGTGAAGGAGAGAAACCCTTTATCGGTCCACAGAGCATCAAAATTAAGGCTCGTGTCGAAGTCGAATTCAAAGTCGGGGGCAATATCAAGCGCGCCTTTCCAATCTGGAATATCGGCGCGGGTTGGTGCAAGGAAAGTTTTGACGGTCTTTACTTGGCCTTTCACAGCAATTCGGGCCATAACTTCAGGGCCTTCTGCCGCCCCGCCGCCTGCTTCCCGGTGAAAAAACGTATTGGCAATATCGATGGTTTGACCGTCAAAGTCCAAGGGCACCATGAGATCAATATCCACACGATTTCCCGGCACTATATTGAACGTATCAACCTGTTGGAGAGAGCCCACAAGATTTCCATCCACGGCAATAATACTGCTGTTCAGTCCAGGAATGGACAGGCGAAAGTTTCGCGCGTTGGAGACATTAACCAGCCGAAGGCGCACCCTCTCCCCGGCCCGCACCTCAAAAACAGGTTTTGAAGAACCATTGACAGTCAGAATATTGCCAAGACGCCCGCCGGTATCGAGAATTTTCAGGCTGAACTGATCGACAAAAGACCCGTCTTCTTCGGTGAGAATATCATCCAGCACCCAGACAATATCCTGATCGTAATCGGGCTCATTTTCATCCTCAACGATCAAGACACCAAACAGTCCCCGCTCAACCTGTTCATGACTGCGTACATGAGGATGGAACCAATAGGTCCCAGCATCCTGCGGGATAAAATCATAGGTAAATTTTTTGTCGGGCTGGACCGGTGTTTGCGTCAAAAACGGCACTCCATCCATTTTGTTGGGCACCCGCACACCGTGCCAATGAATGGTCGTCGCCTGGGGCAGCTTATTGGTAAGCGTGACTTTCACTCGATCTCCAAGCTTAACCCGAAATGTAGGACCCGGCACCTGGCCATTATACGCCCAGCGCATTGCGGGCTTACCGCGCCCCAACGATAACTGAATAGGGGCCGCCACCAGATCAAACTCATGAATGACGCCCGTCTCCTGCACAGTCCCGAGAAAAGCCTGGTATTCTTTGACAAACTGGGCAGCCGAGCCATTTTCCGCAGCAATTATTGATCCGCCGAAGCCGCAACTTGCGACAAATAAAACAACGAGAAATCTGAACATAAGGGCGCCCCAACCTGCTTCCATGATAATATCAGATCATACGCAGATAATGGCCTTGTTGGAAATGTTGCGTTTTATAAATTGAGGCAACCGGTCGTTTGCCACAGTCAA
>JAESPT010000026.1 GCA_016765515.1 Sneathiella sp.
ATGGCGGGACATTCACAATTTAAAAATATTATGCATCGTAAGGGTGCCCAGGATAAAAAGCGGGCCAAGATTTTTGCGAAACACATTCGTGAATGGACGGTTGCTGCAAAATCCGGTTTGCCGGATCCCGATATGAATCCGCGATTGAGAACGGCTATTTCCGCAGCACGTTCTGATAATATGCCGAAAGACAATATTGATCGCGCCATCGCCCGGGCAGCAGGAACTGCAGATGGTGATAATTATGAAGAAATTCGATATGAAGGGTATGGCCCCAGCGGCGTTGCCGTTATTGTTGAAACACTGACCGATAATAGAAATCGAACCGCGGCTGAAGTCCGGGCTGCATTTAATAAAGCTGGCGGAGCCCTTGGTGAAACTGGTTCTGTTGCGTTCATGTTTGAGCATATTGGCCAAGTCATATACGCAACTGCTGAAATTGACGGGGATGAGATTTTTGAAATTGCCCTTGAAGCCGGAGCCGAAAACGTGGAAAGCGATGAGCAGGTCCACGAAATAACCTGTGCAATAGAAGATTTTAATGATGTACAGAGCGCGCTGGAAGCGAAATTTGGCACACCGCAAGAGGCCGGTATCGTCTGGAAGCCAAATAACAGTGTGCCGATAGAAACAGAAGATAAGGCAAACTCGATTTTCAAGCTTGTCGATGTTCTGGAAGATAATGATGACGTTCAAAAAGTCTCTGCAAACTTTGATATCCCTGACGATATCATGGAAAAGCTGGGCAGCTAATCAGTAGGGGTTTGTATCAAGCATGCGCTTGTTAGGGTTGGATCCGGGGCTTAGGCATACCGGTTGGGGAATTATCGAAGCTGAGGGAAATACACTTCGCCATTTGGCGAATGGTGCGGTTGCCTCGGATGGTTCTCTCAGTTTAGCAGAGCGTCTTGTTCAACTTTATGAGGGGATAGAGCTCGTTCTTTCTGAGTGGCAGCCCGATGAGGCTGCTGTTGAGGAAACGTTTGTTAATAAAAACCCGGTTTCCACACTGAAACTGGGGCAGGCGCGGGGAATTGCTCTGCTTGTTCCAGCCTTGCATAATCTCCCCGTCGAAGAATATGCCCCCAATAAGATCAAGAAATCTGTCGTGGGGGCCGGACATGCGGGTAAAGATCAAATTCACGCCATGGTCAGCATGCTTTTACCGAACTGTAAAATAGCCAATGAACATGCTGCGGACGCCTTGGCTGTTGCTATTTGTCATGCGCATTACGCAAGCACAAATCGAAAATTGCGAAAAGCAACACTCATGGCGGGAGGCTCATCATGATTGCAAAGCTATCAGGTGCGCTGGATAGCACCGGAGAAGACTGGGTCATTATTGATGTGAACGGTGTTGGCTATATGGTTTTCTGTTCAGGTCGTACGTTGCGTGCCCTGCCAGCGGTTGGCGGTGCAGTTTCTCTGCTTATCGAAACACATGTCCGGGAAGACCACATTCATCTGTTTGGATTTCAGGACGCGGGAGAGAAGTCCTGGTTCACTTTGCTGCAAACCGTACAGGGGGTGGGCGCCAAGGTGGCGCTCGGCGTTCTTTCGCTTTTTGGAAGTGATGAGCTTGCGCAGATTGTTGCTGCCGCGGATAAAACCGCGCTGACAAGGGTCAGCGGCGTCGGTCCCAAGGTCGCTGGCCGGATTGTCACTGAACTGAAAGATAAAGTTGCCAAGATGGATCTTGGCTCCTCTGCCTTTATGGCAACTTCGTCCACGGGAGCAGCCTCTGGCAGTGCGGCTTCCACAGATAAGATGGCCGCCGGTGATGCGGTTTCAGCCCTGGTAAATTTGGGTTATGGGCGTGCAGATGCTTTTGGAGCCATCGCCTCTGTCGGGCGACGGCTCGGAGCGGATGTAACAGTTGAAACTTTGATCACTGAAGGATTGAAGGAACTTGCAGCATGACAGACGAGCGTCTGGTTACCGCGTTAAAAGGTGAAATGGATGAAAGTGAACTCCATTTTCGTCCGCAAGTCCTCAGTGATTTTATCGGCCAAAAACAGGTTCGCGAAAATCTGAGCATTTTTATTCAGGCGGCTAAATCTCGCGGAGAAGCTCTAGATCATGTGATGTTTTTTGGACCTCCGGGACTGGGGAAAACAACCCTTGCACAAATCGTTGCCCGTGAACTTGGCGTGAATTTCAGGGCAACCGCGGGGCCGGTTATCACCAAAGCCGGTGATTTGGCAGCACTTTTGACAAACCTGGATGAAAACGATGTTCTCTTCATCGATGAAATTCATCGCCTAAATCCAGCGGTTGAGGAAATCCTATATCCAGCAATGGAAGATTTTCATCTGGATCTGATTATTGGAGAAGGGCCCTCAGCAAGATCAGTACGAATTGATTTGCCGCCTTTTACGTTGGTCGGAGCGACAACCAGATCCGGGCTCATCACAACTCCTCTGCGGGAACGATTTGGTATCCCGCTTCGGATGAATTTTTACGAACCGGATGAATTACAGCTGATTGTGTCCCGCGGCGCGCGGGTTCTTGGTGTTGAACTGAATGAAGAGGGCGCGCGTGAAATTGCCAATCGCAGTCGGGGGACACCGCGGGTTGCGGGTAGGCTATTGCGACGCGTTCGTGATTTTTCTGCGGTGGCAGGCGTGAAAGTCGTCGACGCAGAGCAAGCGGATTTGGCGCTCAATCGTCTTGAGGTCGATAAAAGGGGGCTGGATGCGATGGATCGACGCTATCTAGGCCGGATTGCAAATGATTTTGGCGGCGGACCCGTCGGTGTGGAAACTCTGTCAGCAGCGTTGTCTGAACCCCGGGACGCTATTGAGGATATTATTGAACCTTATCTAATTCAGCAGGGTTTTTTACAACGCACCCCGCGAGGACGTATGCTAACCAAAGCTGCTTTCGATCACCTGGGGCTGTCCTTTCCAAAAGAGATATCCTCACAACTCAATCTGATTGAGGAGCCGAAGACCGGTGGATGATATAGGGAATATCGGGCAGCAGATCGGGGCAATGATTGGGGAATTTCAG
>JAESPT010000027.1 GCA_016765515.1 Sneathiella sp.
TCACAAATCCGGCAACAAACCATCCAAATAGAAACCCGCCGGTCACAGTAAGAAGAAGTCCTCCAGGGACAGAGGCTGCAACGGATACCGTATATAAAACACAATATATTGCTAGAGCTGCAACATAATGATTCTCAACAAACGACAAGAGGCTATCTCTGTTGTCACTCAAAGCCTGGAACGTTAGATATTTATTAAAGCCAAAGATAAAGAAAGAAGCAAAAATCAGAGCCAAAATGACAAGTGGTAAAAACTTCTTCAACATTATCCTCATGTCATTTCTCAGAATACGTCTCATTACAGTCCTCATATTTGATTCGTTCTCACTGTGAAACTTCACTTCCATTGCCCCCTTTCATCTCTCTATCCACTCATTCACCAATTCGCCGATTACCACTGGGAAAACCTAAGCATAGCCTACCAGATTATGGCAACTTGGCTTTCCCAAATCCGTACACCTTTAGTTAAATTAGGTTACAGATCAGAATATTACCTGATTGCTCTCACTAAATCTCCTATCAGAACATAAACAGCCACCCAAAATACAAAAGCACCTATCACCTAATTGTGAGAGAAATTGACAGGTGATCTGCGGCTTTAAAAAGGACCTGTCAGCAGATTAATGATCTCCTCCATTGACTTCATGCGCAGCAGCCCTTATACAGCGGGGCTTAATTTTCTCATCGCGCGATTTCGCGCTGGTGATCGACGGAGAAGTCACTTGAAACGTACATATCAGCCAAGCAAAATCGTACGCGCACGCCGCCACGGTTTTCGTTCACGCAGCGCAACTGTTGGTGGTCGCCGCGTTCTTTCCAATCGTCGCAGCAAAGGTCGTAAGAGCCTTTCCGCTTAACGAATGCCAACGGGCGTCGAACGACTGAAAAAGCGCGCTGATTTTCTTCGCGTCGCTGCCGTTCGCCGTAAATGGGCAACACCGGGAATAGTCCTGCAAGCTGCGCGCGATATATCGTGCGTGGATGCGGGCCCTTTGCGTGTGGGCTTTACAGCCACGAAGAAGACAGGAAATGCGGTAAAACGCAACAGGATAAAGCGCCGCTTGCGTGCACTTGCAGATGAAATTCTGCCTGTTCATGCAGAAAAAGGATGGGATTTCGTCCTGATCGGCAGACAGATGACGCCAGACAGGGATTATAAGGACTTGAAAAAAGACCTGCTTATTGCTCTGAAAAAAGTTGGTGCCCTAAAACAAGGGGTAACAAATGCGTAATTTTGTCACTTTTATTCTAAAGGCGCTGATAAAGGTTTACCAATACGGTGTATCCCCTTATCTTCCTGCAAATTGCCGTTACCACCCGACATGTTCAGCCTATGCTCTGGAAGCTTTGCATATGTATGGTCCTGTCAAAGGTTCGTGGCTTACAATAAAACGTCTTGGAAAATGTCATCCTTGGGGAGGCCACGGTTACGATCCCGTGCCAAGTAGCTCTAATAACTGCCGACCATGTGGGACCCAATCGTCCGACAGAGTTAGCAGTGAGTAAAATTTAAGGCTTAAAAATGTCAGATCAGAAGAATGTGATCCTTGCAGTTGTCCTATGTTTCCTGATTATCTTCGGGTTTCAATATTTCGTGGACCCTCCGAAGATCGAAGACCCTGCACTTCAGCAGGTGACTGAGCAAACAGCTGGTGGAGGTGTAACACCAACACCGGCCCCTGGAAGTGCCTCGGCTCCATCGATCTCCTCAGCTGGCCAAAATGTAGTGACACGTTCCGAGAGCCTTAAGCAATCACCACGCATAAAGATCAACACACCGTCGTTGCATGGATCTGTCTCTCTTATGGGGGCACGAATTGACGATTTGTCGTTGGTCAATTACCGAGAAGAAGTCGATCCAGCCAGTCCGGAAATCAAACTTCTCTCTCCGACGGGCAGCCCACATCCCTACTATGCCGAATTTGGCTGGAGTGCGTCTGCTGATGCCGGAGTGAAACTTCCAGACTCGAACACATTGTGGCAGACAACCTCCACAATACTCACCCCCAGTTCACCCCTGGTCTTAACTTGGGATAATGGTGAAGGGTAGATTTTTGAACGCACCTATAGCGTCGATGAAAACTTCCTGTTCACTATCGAACAGAAGATAGAAAATAAGACCACCAAGGATGTCACGCTCTTTCCTTATGGCTTGATATCCCGGACAGGCATGCCTGAAACAACAGGTTTCTACATTCTTCATGAAGGCCCAATTGGTGTTTTCAACGAAACGCTCGAAGAATTGGATTACGATGACTTGGTAGAAGAAGGCAGCAAAAATATCAGTTCAACAGGCGGCTGGCTTGGCATGACCGATAAATTCTGGCTGACCGCATTATTGCCAGATCAATCCGTCAAATTCAAAGGCCGTTTCAACCATATCGCTCAAGGGGACCGCTTCCAAACGGACTATCTCAACCAAGCAGGAGTCCTGATCAAAGCTGGCGAGAGCGCATCCGCGACAAACCGGATGTATTCCGGCGCCAAGGAAGTCAATGTTCTGGACGATTATGAAAAGAAATATGGTATCGACAGACTTGAGCTGGCCATCGACTGGGGCTGGTTCTATTTCTTGACCAAACCGATTTATTTCGCTCTCGAATTTATTGACTCTCAACTGGGAAATCTCGGCCTTGCAATTTTGGCCCTGACTGTTTGCATCAAGCTTCTATTGTTGCCGCTTGCACACAAATCCTACGTATCCATGAGTAAAATGAAGAAGCTGCAACCGGAAATGGTCAAGCTTCGCGAAAAATTTGGTGAAGATAAACAAAAGCTGAACACGGAAATGATGGCGCTTTATAAGCGCGAAAAAGCCAATCCAGCTGCAGGCTGTCTACCGATCTTGCTACAGGTTCCAATCTTCTTCGCTCTTTATAAAGTTCTGTTTGTAACCCTTCTGATGAGGCATCAGCCTTTTTATGGCTGGATTGTCGACCTGTCGGCACCAGATCCGACGACAATCTTTAACCTGTTCGGCCTGATTCCTTGGAGCCCGCCTGAATTCCTGCTGATCGGTATTCTACCGCTCCTGATGGGTCTCAGTATGTTTCTGCAGCAAAAATTCAATCCGCAGCCTGCTGACCCAGTTCAGGCAAAAATCTTCATGTTTATGCCGATCTTTTTCACCTTCCTGCTGGCAAGTTTCCCTGCGGGTCTGGTGATTTACTGGACATGGAATAACTGCCTCAGTATTGCCCAGCAATGGTATATCATGCGGCGGATGGGCGTCAGCGTGAGCGGTCAATCAACGAAAGCATAATCCGATATGACCGACACTACAGATCAAGAAAAATTGCAAGCGGCCCGGATTGAAACGGGCCGCTTACTATTTGCAAAAGAATGTCAGTTTGTCGCCGGTGCGGCTACACTGGATATGCTTCCAGATTTACCACTGAACGAGATTGCCTTTGCCGGCCGCTCCAACGTGGGTAAATCAAGTTTGGTCAATGCCCTGACCAATCGCAATACTCTTGCCAGAACGTCCAACACACCAGGCAGAACCCAGCAGATCAATTTTTTCGAGCTTGGGGGGCGTTTGTCCCTTGTAGATCTTCCCGGCCATGGATACGCCAAAGTGTCTAAGGACAAGATTGCGGCCTGGACAAATCTGGTCAATATATATTTGCAAGGGCGTCCAAAACTCCGTCGTGTGTGCTTACTGATTGACAGCCGCCATGGGTTGAAAGACTCTGACCGTGAAGTTATGACCATGCTGGATAAAGCTGCGGTAAACTATCAGATTGTCCTGACGAAAATTGACAAGGCAACAAAATCTGACTTGAATTCAGTCATTGAAAAAACACAAAAAGAGCTCACAAAACGGCCAGCTGCACATCCAGGAGTCTTTTTGACCAGTTCCCTGAAAGGAATTGGAATTGAAGAACTTCGGGCGGAACTGGCGGCATTGGAAGAGTAGCTGCGGAGACCGGAAACATGAGTGAAAATCAGATGTCCGTCGAGGAACAACTAAAAAAAGCAAAGATCCTCTCTGAGGCTCTACCCTATATGCATCAGTTTGCCGGCCAGACTTTCGTCATAAAGTATGGCGGACATGCTATGGGCGACGAAACCTTAGCTCGAGATTTTGCCAGCGATATCGCCCTGATGAAACAAGTCGGTATTAATCCGATTATCGTCCACGGAGGCGGACCGCAAATTGGCGCCATGCTGGACAGGCTCAAAATTCAAAATTCTTTTATTGACGGACTACGCGTTACCGATCAGGCAACCATTGAAATAGCCGAAATGGTTTTGTCAGGCTCACTAAACAAAAACATTGTGATGGCCATTAACGCTGCGGGCGGACTGGCGATTGGCCTGTCCGGCAAAGACGGTAATCTTATTGAAGCTCAAAAGCTTACCCGCACAAAAAAGGATCCAGACAGTAATATTGAACGTATTCTGGATTTGGGATTTGTCGGTGAACCCAGTCAGATAAACCCGGAAATTCTAGAAAGCTTCGAAGAAATTGATGTCATTCCCGTTATTGCCCCCATCGGTGTGGGTCCTAAAGGACAAACCTTTAATATTAATGCGGATACGGTCGCGGGTCATATCGCCGCCGCGATAGGGGCCAGTAAATTGGTAATGCTGACAGACGTAGAAGGTGTTCTCGACAAAGAGAAAAAACTCATCAATCGTCTGACCCCATCAAATGTAAAAAAACTACAAAATGACGGAACAATCATCGGGGGCATGATCCCCAAACTGGAAACATGCCTTTTTGCGCTAGAGAATGGTGTCGAGGCCGCCCATATCCTCGATGGGAGAATTCCCCACGTACTCTTGCTGGAAACCTTCACTGAACATGGCATCGGCACCATGATCCATCACGACGAAGAATAAATATTAGTCGTCAGCGTAGAAAGAAAGCTGCCAATCCATTTCCTCATCTGTAAATGGATATTCAACCCCATCCTTGGCGTTGACCATATTTTTGTGTGAGACATGCGCAATTTCAGTCTGCATTTTAATGGCCAGACGCATGGAGAGTTTTGCTTTCCGGCAAAGGGACGTAATCACTTTACCGTTGCGAGAGCTCAAAATGGCGCGCACCGTTGTAACGTCAATGCCCGTCATCAAAGCAAGTCCATTGTGAACAAAACTCAGCTCCTTTGCCGCGATTGCATCGCTTAAGGATTTCTCGTCCAGTCGTTCCGACGCCCAAAGTTCTTCCGCTCGTGACAAGCCAATATCTTCTGTTGGCTCTGAAAAGTCTTCCGTCTCTTCAATCTGAATTTTTACAGATTTCTTCAATTCTCTCTCAATTTCAGGAGAAAGGTTATTTTTTGTTACCAGTTTTTCAACAAGGGATGCACCAACAAAACTCGCTATTCGGCGCATGGCCCGAATTGACAAATCAACCCGCATAACCACTGGCTCATGGAGGGATTCTACAGATTCAGCCTGGCTGATGATCTGATCCAGTGTTTCTTCACGCACGCGAGCCGATGGATTTGCAAGCAAGGCAGCAACAGCCGGAATTTCAAGAGAGGCTGCCACAGCTTCGGAAATTTCCTCCCCAATATCCTTACGCCGAGCGATTGCCGGTAAAGATCCTTTGGCCAGCCCAGTAGCAATAATTTCCAAGAGATCCGTTTCTGAAAGAAGCGGTGAATATTCAAGAACAGGACTTGCAACAATTTCCTCAACATCCTTTGCCAGCGCCAAAATGATATGCTTCGGTGCTTTCAAGGTGTCTTTAAGAGATTTAGAGAGGATTGCTCGAATAGATGGCAGTTGATCAGAAGCTAGAATTTCAAGAGTTTCAATGGTTTGTTCTCGAATAGATGTCGCATCTTCACCATCCAGACTTGGGAGAAGTTTGCAAATCTTACGGGCAAGCTCTGAACGAACTTCATCATCTTCATCCGTCGCCAGTCGGGAGTTAGCCAGCACCGGTGTATTGGCATTGCCGGCAACATTACATCTCACTTCTGGTGAACTGTCATCCGTCAAATAGTAAAGAACTTCTGGGCGCACAGATGTATCTGCGGCAAGCTTGGCACGTATGCGAACATTTTCA
>JAESPT010000028.1 GCA_016765515.1 Sneathiella sp.
AATCATTAAGGGCATGATAATGGGGCGCGGTCCCGGCAGTTACTTGAATTTGATCATTCTTTGCACGGCGAATCGAATTCAATGCATCCGCTGTGCTCAAATGAGCCGCATGCCATTTCGCACCGGTCATCGCCGTTAATCGAATATCCCGTTCCACCAGAATAGCTTCGGCGCAGGATGGGATGGATTTCAGTCCCATGAAGGTTGCCGTTCGTCCGCCCGTCATGACCCCGCTGCTCGCAAGGTTAGGCTCCTCCGCGTGGACAATAATCGGGCAGTCAAACATTGTAGAGTAGGCAAGAACGCGGCGCATAAGGTTGATATCGCCAATGGCTTTTTGTCCGTCGCTGAAGGCAACAACTCCTGCTTCTGCGAGAAGGCCCAGTTCTGCCATTTCAGTGCCGTTCAAGCCTTTTGTCAGGGCGCCGGTGATACACACATTAACAGGACAGGTTTCTCGCGCCCGTCTCGCTACGATCTCGACAAGAGAAGGATCATCTATAACCGGTTCAGTTTGCGGAAATGCGTTGATTGTTGTGATCCCGCCCGCCGCCGCTGCAAGGCCCGCTGTTGCCATGGTTTCGCGGTGTTCTTTGCCTGGTTCACACAAGTAGGCATGGGCATCAACAAGGCCCGGTGCCAGACAATGGCCACGGCAATCTTCTGATGTGGCTCCGTCAGGAAGGTTATCGTTCTTGATATGGGCGCCCCAATCAAGAATGTGACCATTCTCAATCAAGATACCGCCAATCGTGTCCGTCTTTGTCGCCGGATCAAGCAGGCGTGCATTTAGCAGGGCATGACAAGGTGTCTTCATTCCGCATCCCCCCGTGTTAGCACATCAAGGCAGGCCATTCGCACAGCAACGCCCATTTCCACCTGTTCTGATATGGCGCTGATATTCAGGTCATCCGCAATTTCTGAATCTATCTCAACGCCTCGGTTCATCGGGCCGGGATGCATAATAAGCGCATCTGGTTTGGCAACTTTCAGTTTGTTCTGATCAAGACCGAATAGATGAAAATATTCCCGAACAGAAGGGACAAAGGCACCTTGCATCCGTTCAGTCTGAAGGCGCAGCATCATTACGATATCAGCGTCTTTTAATCCTTCTTTCATAGAGTGATACACTTCCACACCTAACGCCTTGGCGTTTGACGGAATGAGAGTTGTCGGACCAACGACCCGAACACGTGCGCCCATAATATTAAGAAGAGCAATGTTTGAACGGGCGACCCGGCTGTTAAGAATATCACCGCAGATCGCCACAATCAGCCCTTGTAGGCGACCTTTCCGATTTCGAATAGTCAGGGCATCAAGCAGCGCTTGCGTTGGATGCTCGTGGCTTCCGTCCCCGGCATTGATGACGGCGCAATCAACTTTTTGGGCAAGTAGGTGTGGTGCGCCAGAATCAGAATGTCGAATGACCAGAACATCCGGATGCATGGCATTCAAGGTCATGGCGGTATCAATAAGGGTTTCTCCTTTTTTCACCGAACTCGAGCTTACAGACATATTGATCACATCCGCACCGAGGCGTTTGCCTGCCAGTTCAAATGAGGTGCGTGTCCGAGTGGAGTTTTCGAAAAAGAGGTTGATTTGTGTGCGCCCATGCAAGAGTGAAAGCTTCTTGTCACGGGCACGGGATTTGCTCACATATCCTTCGGCTACATCTAAGAGGAATTTGATTTCTGCAGCGTTCAAGCGTGCAATATCAAGCAGATGCCGATGGGCAAATCGAGTTTTGTCTAAATGTGTCATTAAAAGGATAGTGTATAGCGGTGAAGCAAACTCTGAGCAAGTTAGACTTTCAGCTAGGTGGATTTTTCCAGTTAAAGGCAGACTGTATTGCAGCAGTTAAGTCGTTGTTCAGACAATCCGGATAAGGCAAGATAAAAATAACGTGCTCCACAGGTGTTACATGACTTCAAGCGCACCCTGCAAAATATAGGCTGCAGCCATTTTGTCGACAACTTCTGAGCGCCTTTTTCTTGAAGCATCCGCCTCAAGTAAGGTGCGGGTTACGGCGACCGTTGATAGTCTTTCATCCCAGAAACAGGTTGGAAGATCAAAATAGCCTTCCAGATTTTTTTGGAATTGTCGGATGGATTGACAGCGAGGTCCCTCGGATCCATCCATATTCAGCGGAAAACCAATAACAAAACCGCCAATTCTCTTCTCTTCGATTAACGCACCAATTTCTGCTGCATCCTCCTTGAATTTCTTGCGCTTGATCGTCAGGAAGGGGGTCGCAACTTTCAGCCTCGTATCGGACAGGGCAAGGCCGATCGTCTTTGTTCCGGGATCAAATCCCATCAAGCGATGATCGAGAGCAATAAAATGTTTCAGATGAGTGGGGTTGCCGAGGAGCATAGGTTACGCTAATTTGCAGCCAATGTCGGTTTGGCCATCTGTATAAATGTTGCAGATAATGTCTGGGCCGACCTTCCAGATAAGCTTCTTTTACAGCAAAGGGTGACAAATGTCGCTTGATAAAGCCACCGTGGCAAAGGTAGCCAATTTGGCACGTATTCGGGTTGAAGAAAAAGACCTCGAGCCAATGGCATCAGAGTTAAATGCAATTTTAGGCTGGGTTGAACAACTCAGCGAAGTCGATACAGATAATGTCGCACCAATGACATCGGTCGCCGATATGCAACTGCGTTGGCGTAAAGATGAAATTACCGATGGTGGCTATCAACAAGAGATTATAGCGAATTCCCCTTCAAAAGAAGAAGGATTCTTTGCTGTGCCGAAGGTGATCGAATAATGAGTGATTTAACAAAGCTGACAATTTCAGAAGCGCGTGACGGCTTGAAAGAAAAGAAGTTTTCTTCCCGTGAACTCACCGCCGCTCACATTACGGCAATGGATAGCGCCCGCGGCCTGAATGCCTTTATTACGGAAACACCGGATAAAGCGGTAGCTGCTGCGACCGCTTCCGACGACCGACTTGCCAAAGGGGAAGCTGGTTTGATGGAAGGTATTCCTATTGCGATCAAGGATCTCTTTTGTACAAAAGGGATACTGACCACTGCAGGGTCTCACATCCTTGATGGCTTTAAACCTGAATATGAAAGCACCGTAACCACGAATTTGTGGAATGAAGGTGCGGTTATGCTCGGTAAGGTCAATCTTGATGAATTTGCCATGGGGTCGTCCAATGAAACCAGTTACTACGGCAATGTTGTCAATCCGTGGCGCCGCACTGTAGATGATCAACCTTTGGTGCCCGGCGGCTCTTCCGGTGGATCAGCCAGTGCAGTTGCATCGAATATCGCTATGGGTGCCACAGGAACGGATACAGGTGGGTCTATCCGCCAGCCAGCAGCCTTCGCCGGTATTGTCGGTATGAAACCTACCTATGGTCGCTGTTCCCGGTGGGGCGTGGTTGCCTTTGCATCCAGCCTTGATCAGCCAGGCCCCATGACCCGCTCCGTGCGAGATGCTGCGATTATGTTGGAAGCTATGTCCGGGTTTGACCCGAAAGACAGCAC
>JAESPT010000029.1 GCA_016765515.1 Sneathiella sp.
ATGATAAAAATAAGAAACAAGAAAACTGCTGCGTCAGCAGCTGGCGCCTGTTCGAAGGAATAATCTGATGTTTCAAGAAGTGTTAACGGTATCCGCACCAACATTGAAATGCCGAGTAATCCAAAAATTGTCGCAACGCCGCATCCCGCAGACCACCAGGGCTTGCTGCGATCCCTCAGCAGGGTTATCACAATGGCCACAGTCACCACGATGGTCGACAAGGACAAAATGATTATCCGGATTCCGGCATTGGAGTCCACATAGGTGAAATAGAGGAACAACAGAGCCGTTATGGGGACCAGAAACAACTCTATGGGCTTTGACGGCAAACGCCCTGCAAAAACACTAGTCCCCCTCAGGATAATAATTAGTCCGCATAAAATTGCCAAATTTCCAACAATGATGGAGAAAAAATCGTCAATATCGCCTCTAAGCCACAGCAGCAAATAACCGACGACAATACTGGTCATCCCAATGACCCAAAATCCAGCACCTTTGTACCTTGTTTGAGTTCGCCATTGGGAAAACAGAGTCACTAGAGCGCCAAAGACGATAATTATTGTGGCGACAAAAAGAGTATTTACATCGAGATCTTGCATAATAAAGTTACTGGCATACCGGGCTTAACATTTAATAAAAATTAGCAAACTTTTGATCAAAAAATTGCCTGTTTATTTACGCTCGGCTAACTGTTCTTTTCTGTTCCCTATGTACAGGTCATAGCCCGCCGATTAAAAAGGCAGGACAGAGTGAATTTATCGGTCAAATCGAGGATAAAATGTTTGTTGTTTCCCTAACCTACAAAACAGAGATTTCAGAAGTAGAAAAACATATTGAGGCCCATATCGCCTATCTTGAAAAATACTATGCAGCCGAAAAATTTATTGCGTCCGGGCGCAAAGTTCCCAGGACCGGCGGCGTCATTCTGGTGAATATGGACGACCGGGCCGAACTTGACCGGATCTTGGCGGAAGATCCCTTCTCTATCGCTGATGTCGCGTATTATGACGTGACGGAATTTGTTCCCACCATGGTTGGCAAAGGGTTTGAGAGTTTAAAGCGCTCTTGAATTGTCTCTGTTGAAAATCTGTCACCTAACCACTAGTCCACGACAAAAGAAGCGGTCTCCCAATTCAAGAGGATACCACGGTAAAATTATGCTTTAATTATAGACAGTAATTAATTGATTATATTATAATAATTTCAATTTCATTCATCGATATCATCTCATAAAAAAACCGGTGATACGGTGTGTGTTTATAGGAACATACGGGATAGCTTGGTCTTTCGTACCACCGGATAAGAAAATAGTTTCTTAAGTCTAACGGTTGAGTACACGTGTTCTTTACGGGACAGAAAGATTGTTTTCTATGACTGCTGCCGATCTCAGGCGCTAACCTAGCGGAAGGTACAACATCGCCAACTGATACTAGAAGAAAAGGAAAAAACCCCCTGCCAACAAGTGGTTGTCAGTCACCCTCTCATGCATGAACTTGTCTAACTGGGGATGATAAATCACCCGTTCAAGAGGTAATTATACTATTTTAATTCACTTTAATAATTCGCTCGGTCGGCAAGGAAATGGTGACAACCGTTCCTTTCCCTTTTTCCGACTGAAATTGTAATTTCCCGTTATGCAAAGACACCAGGCTTTTGACAATTGGCAGACCGAGCCCGGTTCCTTCCTGACTGACATGGGCATTGCGTTCAATTTGTGAAAATGGTTCAAACGCGGTTTTAATTTCATCACGGGTCATCCCGGAGCCCGTATCGGAGACGATCAATTCAGCTTCACCGTTGCTGTTGATATGAATATTTAACTCCACAGTTCCGCCAGCCTCGGTAAATTTCAGCGAGTTAGTGAGCAAATTAATTAGTATTTGTTGAATACGACGCTGATCAGCTTTTAACTTAGCGCGTGAGAAATTCAGATTACATTTTAACCTGACGCCTTTTTCTTCAGCACTATTTTTCAGGGAATAGAGGACTTCATGTGCCGGGATGGTCGGATCAAATATTGTTTCCTGCAGCTTGACCTTACCGGATTCCAGGCGTGATAACTCCAGGATATCGTTTATCAGCGAAAGCAACAGGGAACCGGAGCTATTAATGGCATGAAAATATTCTTTATATTTAGTGTTCGCGACAGGCCCAAATACTTCACTAATTGCCGCATCAGAAAAACCGATAATCGAATTTAACGGGGTTCGCAATTCGTGGCTCATATGAGCTAAAAAGTCCGATTTGGATCGACTTGCCGCTTCTGCCTTGTTCTTTTCGGCAACCAGTTCCTTTGTTCTCTCGACAACGCGACTTTCCAACTGTTCATTGGCCTTTCTAAGGCCTTTTTCCAATTTTTTATGTTCTGTAATATCGGTGAATGTAGTTACGAAACCGTGTTCAACCGGCCTGCCGACAACCTCGATAACCGTCCCGTCAAGCCGTTCCCGTATGAAAGAATGGGGTTCAAATTTCATGGCTAGATCAACTCGTTTCTGGACCAGTTCTTCGACAACCCCTTCCCCGTATTCACCGCGGATCGCGTTGTAACGCATGATATCCGAAAAATGGACACCGGGCTTGAGCATCTGCTTTGGCACTCCCAAAATCTCGCAACATTGTTGATTAGCGACGATTAAATTCAGATTTCGATCAACCAGAGAAATGCCATTTTTTGTACTGTCCAGCACAATATTGAGCGTTTCCGTTCTCTGTTCAACCAATGTATCGAGATGTTTATTGAGATCTTCCAGTGCATTCTGAGTCGATCTGAGTTCTGTCACATCTGTATATGTCGTGACAAACCCCCTATTCGCAACTTTTTTACCCTCAATCCTTAAGATCAACCCATCTGGTCGGGTGCGTTCGAACACATGAGGTTCAAATTTTTTGGCAAGCGCCAACCGTTCACGGACAAGGGTTTCAATGTCCCCTTCCCCATATTCGCCGCGTTTCGCGTTATATCGGAAATATTCAGAAAGATGGGTTCCAGGCTTTCCGAATTTTTCGGGTAATTCGAGAAGCTCTATACATCTCTTATTGCCAAACACCAATCTCAAATCTGCATCAAAATAACTGACACCTTGGTTTAGATTTTCCAATACATCGAAAAAGCCGTCACTTGTTTCGTACAACACTACTACATCCCTAAATACAGTGCTAATGACTGCACCCGCGCCCATTGTGTTACTTTAAAGGATAATTCTTTTTATTTAGTTACAATTGATCAATTTGCATGAGATTAAGTATTTTTTCCTACTTTCATGTTAAATGGCATTACTCATACAGTTTTCTGGATCCCACATCCCCAACCAGATGGATCTACCCACCAGGTTGGAGCGACCAAGCACCAACGCCTTCTTTCGGCTAAGATCGCCACAAGATCAAGCAACACCATGATTGACTTCAGTCTCACTTTGCGGGCAAATCGACATCTAATCTGTATCACTTGTGAACCGGAGTTTGGTTATGTCTGTCGATGTGATTATTGTGGGAGGCGGACATAATGGCCTCGTGTGTGCGTATTATCTCGCTGAAGCCGGATTAAGCGTTCGGGTTCTTGAGCGCCGGGAGGTGATTGGCGGCGCTGCGGTAACCGAAGAATTCCACCCCGGTTTTAGAAACTCTGTCGCGTCCTATACAGTCAGCCTACTCAACCCCAAGATCATAAAGGATCTGGATCTACACCGGCACGGCCTGAACATTGTTGAACGTCGGGTGAATAATCTATGGCCCCATGAAGACAGTAATTTCCTGGCTTTTCCTGTAGGATCCGAAAAATTAAAGGCGGAGATTGCTCTTTTTTCGCAAAAGGACGCAGACGCTCTGGATCGATATTCAAGAGATATCGAGATGGTCGCTGACCTTATCCGGGATTTCCTCCTGCAAACACCGCCCAATGTTGGCGGCGGTTTCATGGAGCTGTTCAAAGCGGCAAAGTTTGGCAATCGCTTGCGTAAACTCTCTGTTGAAGATGAACGAATTGTGCTTGATATCTTTACCAAAAGTGTTGCCGATTTTCTCAACCTGTATTTTGAAAACGACTATGTGAAAGGAGCTTTCGCCTTTGACGGGGTCGTCGGAAATTATGCAGATAGCTTAACACCGGGCACAGCCTATGTTCTGATGCATCATGCGTTTGGTGAAGTAAACGGCAAGAAAGGGGTGTGGGGGCACGCTATTGGTGGGATGGGATCAATTACCCAGGCCATGGCCAAAGCGGCAACTGCCAAGGGTGTCTCCATTGAAACCGGGAAGCCGGTTCAGAAAATCCTCATCGAGAACGGGAAAGCTATCGGTGTTGTGCTTGAAGGCGGAGAGGTCCAAAAAGCAAATAAAGTCGTCGCTAATGTGAATCCCAGCCTGCTTTACAACGCACTGGTGGACGAAAAGCATTTGCCAGCTGATTTCAGTCGGCGGATGAAGCAGTATAAAAACGGCTCCGGTACTTTTCGCATGAATGTTGCGTTAAAAGAGCTGCCAAACTTTACCTGCCTGCATCAGCAAAAACGCGCCACGGAAGATCATTTAACCGGCGGCATTATCATTGCGCCAAACCTGGCCTATCTTGATAAAGCTTACCGGGATGCAAAAGATCAGGGTTGGTCCAGAAAACCGATTATTGAAATGCTGATCCCCTCAACCCTGGATGATACCCTGGCACCACAAGGCCAGCATGTGGCCAGTCTGTTCTGTCAG
>JAESPT010000030.1 GCA_016765515.1 Sneathiella sp.
GCGGATATCCGGATCCTGCGAGATAAGCTTTGAGGCTTCAGTGGCGGTCACATGACGAATACTATCTTCCTTGATACTCCCAATTTTTTCATTTGCATCGGCTAGATGAGGGGCGAAAAATACGACCAGAATGGCCGTGACAAAGAGGAAGATCGATCCGCGAAACCGGTTATTCATCATAAAAATCTATGCCTTTATCTTCATTTTATTACCCATCACAAGCGGATCGAATATGGGACAACTCATGGAATAAGTCACCCTATCGAGCGATCACTTTTCGTTTATGCCAACTCATTCCACTTTAGATAAATTAGACAAATTTACTTTACGAACTTCAGAAATGCCTAATACGATGTATGGCTGATATATTGGGCGCCATTGAATTTCTTATTCCCATATCTCCCTGATGGGCGCCAAACATCGGGAAGTTTTGATTTCAACCCTTCTCAGACATCTTGAGTTGGCACAATAGGAACATATTTTGACTGGATAAGGCCCGACTTAAAAATTTTGGTCTCAATATATTCAAGATCCCTATCCTCCTCTAATTCACCAAAGAGAGGAATTCCCTGGCCAAGAAGAATGGGAACTCTTGTGATCACTATATCTGCGATCAAATGCGCCTGTAAAAAGGATTGAATGACTTTTCCGCCGTCAATATATGCCCGCTGCCATCCTTCTGCAAACAGACTTTTCATAACGTTTTCTGGTGCCTGTTTTGAAATTTGGACTTTATCCCGCAATTCTTCTGGAATGTCTTTCTCGGTTAGGGTTTGGCTCAGAACCACAACAGGTTTGTCATAAGGCCACTTCTCAAAAGTAAGAACCTTCTCAAAGGAATTTCTCCCCATGATCAAACCGTCGACATTTTCCATAAAAGCGTCATATCCATGGTCTTCACCGTTTGTCGGTTGCTTCATCAACCAATCGATATCGCCATCATCACGGGCAATAAAGCCGTCTAAACTTACCGCAATGAATACATGCCCTGTTGTCATCATAAATTCCTGATACGGAGGTTTTTCAATCAAAGGAGGATTATAACAAAAAAAACAACACGACAAGAGAGTAATTCTCCCAAAGATTCGACACTATAATTTTTTCACAAGGAAATTTCCGAGCTACACTGGCTTATAAACTGGCATGAGTTGCATTCAAAAAAAGGCAATAATTTGAAGAAGTGTAAGTTCACTGAAAATTCCCCTTAAATCGTATCTAAGCCTGTTTTTATATGTTCCTTAGATCATAACATTAGAATTCACTACTTTCACTAATATTAAAAACCGGCCGCATCTTGCGGGCCAATGGCGATGCGCTATTTCTGTCCCTCCCAACAGATTAGTGTAGGTCAGGAGTCCGGCTTTCGATCTTCAAGACTGTGGCTTAACAGCAAATTCTGATTAGAAAGCAAAAATATGTTCAAAAAGCTCTTAGTGACAGTGGCTGCGACAGTATTAGCGTTTTCAGCTGTTCCCAGTTCCGGACAAGCCGCGACCCTGACAGCCCTCTCAGACAATTTCAATACGGAGACTCTCAGTCTAAATTATAATTCCTTTGCTAACTGGAACGTCAGTAATGGTACCGTCGATCTGATCGGACCCGGCTTTTTTGCTCTTTGCGGCGGGACACGCTGTGTTGACATGGATGGTTCAACAGCAAATGCCGGTGACCTGACCACCAAGGACAACTTCGCCATAGGGTCCTATGCCCTGTCATTCCGAATTGCAGGGAACCAGAGAGGCGGCGCAGCAGACGGTATGGTGGTTACCTTTGGTGACCTGAACGAGTTGTTCGTGCGGAACCCATTTGATCCATTTGGACTCGTCCAGAGAACAGTTAATCTAGCCGCGCTTGATTTTCTGACGTTCAGTCATAATGGTGGCGACAACATTGGAATTTTGTTGGATGACGTCACAATCCGCCAATTATCTGTCATTCCACTTCCTGCAGCCCTCCCCCTCTATGGTGCTGGATTGGCTGTGATGGGATTTATCGGATGGCGGCGAAAAATGAAAAATAAAAACTAAATATCTAAAACCCTCTCCTGTTTTCCCCAACCTTCAGGTGGCCCCAATTGGGTCACCTTTTTTTTAACAGGCGATCAGGATTTGAGCTCCTGAACGAAGCCACACTCCCTCGAACAGATTAAAAAAAAGACAGCTTGGCGCTGTGCAGAAGCGATGGAACACCTTTATGAACGAGCGAGCATAAATTGCTCTCCATTTTCGCATAAGAAAACAATCGCCTCGCCAATATATTAGAATTCTATCATTAAAAATTGAATCCAAATTTGGATTTCACAGCTGGTTTATTCAGCATTCGAATAATATCGCGTAATTGCTTTGAATATTTTGTAAAAATCTGTTCAAGTTTAAACATCATGCGCAGAATGTCTCTGCATTATATATAATACTATTATACTATAACTATCAACAATATATACAACTTTATTCGTATTGTTATCAATAATTAATTAGTAAAATTTTTTGTAATATTGAATAAATTAGATATATGATCTACTTATTAGATACAGTATTTGAATATAGATTAAATGAATACATGAATATTATTTGTATTTCTTAATCTATATAAGTATAAAAATTGTTAAAACTTTATTAATACATTTATCGCCTCATTTTATGCTTGCATGTTATATTAATATACGCTAATTAACAAAAAGAGACAGACTTATCTCATTCTTCTGTTTCCAGAAACCAAGCGGATCTCTTGTCCTTACCTTTTACAAGGGTAACACCTTGCCAAAAGCGCAGACCCCTACAGTATTTCTTATTGTTTGTAACAGCGTATACAACCTTGGGTATGTTATAAAACTGAAAGTAGGAATTACCGTCCCTTTCGACGAATTTGAGTAAACCCTTCAGGGTTGATCACGCGGTAACAACTTTCACAAATAGAATGTCGAAAAATAAGAATGGCTGCCTTTCCATTCATTTCACGGTGGAACAGTCATGCCCATAAACGAGGAAAATGCCATGCTCTATTCTGTCCGACCGCTCTTAAACTGTCTTCGTTTGATGTTTTTTTCCTGTTTGCTAGCAATGGTTCTCAATATGGCACCGATCACGGTTTCTTTTGGCGCTACAGCTGCAACCAATGAAGAAATCGCCTTGAACCTTGCTACTCTGTTACGATCCGCACGCGCCGTCATCTCTGACAATCAGAAAAAGATCAATGACGCGTCCCTAGGCGATAAAGGATTGACCGCAAATGTTGTGGTGACAATTGCCAAAGAAAATTTCAAAAAAGCTACAGGAAAAGATATCGAACCTCTTCTTTCAGATGGCTTACAAGGGGAATTATTGACCAGCGAATTAGCGGCCATTGGCAGTGTCATGGATGATGCGCAAGCGGTCATCAATCAGCAAGGAGTTGGCTTAAAGGGTTTTCTACCCGCTATTTTCGCCCGGCAAGTCACTGAAAAATTTCGCCAAAACAGTGGCGGCAAAGCAGATTTGAAGCTGACAGCCCCCAAAAACTATGTTCGCAATCGAGCCAATCGCCCCGATAAATGGGAGCATTCCGTTATCGAAAACCAGTTCAAGTCCGCCTCCTACACCAAGGGACAAGCATACTCTGAAAATACGCAGAAAAAGGGCAAACCCGCCTTTCGCCTCATGATCCCAGAATATTACAAACAATCCTGCCTCGCCTGTCACGGTGAACCAAAAGGCGCCCGTGATATTACAGGCGGCAAAAAAGAAGGCGGTGTTCTCGGTGAACTGGGCGGTTCTATCAGCGTTTCAATATTTCAGTAATTAAACAGACGGAGCAGATTATGAGTAAAAACCCGCAGAGCTCGAAAACGTCTGGTTTCAAGCTAACCATAAAAGCCAAACTCGTCGGATTGAGTGTCCTTATGTTGCTGTTTCTTATCGGAACCAGTCTATTTTTAAGGAATTACATTGTTGAGGGAAGCCAATCGAGAGAATATCAGGTCGAGTTGCAGGCATTGGTTGAAAAAACCATTGTTGTCAGTGAAAATTTTGGCGATCTGAAATATTGGATGACGGATCTTGAAGTGAGTTGGCTTAACGAGTCCGAAGAAAATGCGGATCTCGCACGAGAGCAACTCTCACAAAACCTGATCCCGCTTGAACAACTTTATCCAGATGAAGTCGCAAATATTCGAACCCATACAGAAACATTTGTAAGTTACTCACTGGAAGCAGTAGACGCCTACGTCGATGAAAATCGCGTCCTTGGGAACAGTTTAGCGTCTAAAGCGCGAGCAGAAATAGTTTCGGTGAATCTTGCCATGGACAGTATCTTTAAAGATGCAAATGACAAAGCTCTTGTCAGCCGGACGACCGCAACCGAGCAGGAACAGACTGCACTCACTGCCTCAGCCGCTGTTGTTGTCTTTGCCGTTGTTGTGATTGCCTTGATTACATTTTTCATCACACGCTCCATCACCAAACCGTTGAGCCAAATGACCAAAGCAATGACCGATCTGGCGAATGGAGATTTCCAGGTGGAGATCCCGGCTCAGGGAAAACAGGATGAAATTGGTAGGATGGCAAAGGCTGTCCAGGTCTTTAAAGACAACGGCATAGAACAACAACATCTTGAAGAGGAAGCAAAAAAGGCGGATCAAAATAAGGCTTTACGCGAAAGAGAAGCCCGTGAGGAGCTTGAGAAACAAGAGCAAACGCAAAGCGCTACTGCACAGAGAGATAAACAAGCAAAAGCGAGTGAAATGCGGGCCCAACGGGTAAGCGAGATGATTGCAGCATTCGAATCCAAGGTAAATGCCGGGATCGCCTCGTTGATTAAAGAAACAGGAACTATGAAAAAATCGGTAAATTCCATGGTGGGCACGGCTCAAAATGCCAGTGAATTATCGACAACCGTTGCCACTTCCGCTGAGCAAACGACCATGAATGTTCAAACCGTTGCCGCTGCAACGGAAGAGCTATCCGCCTCCATTGGGGAAATCGATGTTCAATTCAAAAAGGCGAACACTATTTCGCAAGAAGCCGTCGAAGAAGCCAAACGCAGTACGGAACAAGTGGGTAATCTTGCCAGAATGGCCCGGAAGATTAGTGAGATTATTGATCTGATCAATGACATAGCCAATCAAACCAATTTA
>JAESPT010000031.1 GCA_016765515.1 Sneathiella sp.
CCCCGACGAAAGCGGCAGATATTATTTTGAAAGGGGTCTTGAAAAAGAAAAAGCGGATCCTGATTGGCGGAGATGCTCGACTTCTGGATATCATTCAACGTTTCATGCCTGAAAAATACGGAAAATTTGTTTCACTGCTGACAAAATAGGTCTGGTCATTTCAGATAAAGCGGCAACTGAGCGCCCCCTCTCAAGGTGAGATTGTCAATCCAGATCAGGGGTTTGTTCGTGATGCATCGTAATATTGACATGGCATTCGTCTAACCCGCACCGGAAGACTAACAACCAATTCCCATTGTAAATTCCTGATGTCGGTGTTTGATCCGGTCAAACAGAAAATCGACAAGCAAGCGAATGCGGGCGGTTTTGCTGAGATCGCTGTGCAAGAGGAGCCAGATGCTCCTGTCCAGTTTGGGTTTTTGAAAGGGCAAGCGGGTCAGCTTTGGGTCATGATCCGCCATAAAGCAAGGCAAATAGGCGAGCCCCATTCCTGCAGTTGCCATGGCGTATAATAAAACACCGTCCTTTATACGGTGGCGCAGGGTGGCGTTGGGGTAGGGGCTTTGTTTCACCCACGGAGCGGTGAGTTCTTCCTGTTTTTCGTTCCAACCGATCCAGTTGAGCCCCTTGCCGCCATTGTCCTTCATATTTTTGGCGTATTCCGCTGAACTGTAAACAGCGACGGCATAGGTCAAAAGACGACGACCAAAAACGTTGTCTGTTATTTCATGGGCAACCCGCAAGGTGACGTCAGCTTCCCGCCGACCCAAATCTACAAAGGCATCGGTGACCACGATGTTGAGTTGGATTTCTTCATATTGCCGGCTGAAGTCCGCGAGATCCTCCATGAGGGTGGATTGGGCGACAAAGTGCGGAATACTGAGATTAATGTATCCCGCGGGCTGGGCATCTCGTCCCGCCACAACCCGGGAGGCTGTGGTGATTCCGTCTTCTATGCGCAAAATATGAGGGAGAAGTTCTTCGCCTAGCTGTGTCAGTTGCAAGCCTTCTTTTGATCGGTCAAACAGTCGGGCACCAATGGCTTGTTCCAAGGAGGATAGTCGCCGGGAGACTGTCGCATGATTAGCGTGCAGAGACTCAGCTCCGCCGCGCAATGTGCCGCTTCTGGCGACTGCAAGGAAGAATTTCAAGTCATCCCAGTCAAAATCTGACAAACGATAAGACATAATAGTGGTCCAAAAATTGTGTGGATCAAAAATGAACCACAATGTTTAATTTTTGTCTATTTAAAACTAATAGTGATCCACCTTATATTCAATAGTACTGAGTGAACACTTTCCTGAACCAGCAATGGACAGTCCCAGAGATCAGTGCACCGACAAAAGGATACTTATGATGGCGAATGTTACTGTAAAACAAATTGTGGAAGCCCCCCTTGCTGATGTTTGGGCAAGTTGGGATGATTATGCCAATATCCACAAATTTCATCCTGGTTTGAACGGCTCATTCCTTCTTGAGGGCAGTGAAGACACAGGTATGGGAGCACTCCGTCAATGTGATCTTGCGGATGGGAAGAATTTCCTGCGCGAAGAGGTTATCGGTTATACACCGGAAAAACAGATGGTCATTGACATCTATGAGATGTCCATACCGTTAAAGACAGCGCGCGCCACGTTGAATTATGAAGCACTTGGGGATAACAGATCCCAGGTGACGATGAGCATCGATTTCGTTCCAAAAATGGGAATTATCGGCAAAATGATGACACCTATGATGAAAAAGCAATTTACCAAAACGCTCGAAGATCTCCTTGCCGGTAATGCTGCTTATGTTGAAAAACAATTGGTGGCAGCGGCATAAAGCAGTCTCGGTTATAAGAAATTGTGACAATACCGATCCATAAACCTTCCGGTTTGGGGATGGGTCGGTATAAGTTGGGGAATGGACCAAAAAAAACTCTGGATTGTGCAGGCAACTGTTGCACTGGACATTCTCCTCCTAATAGATGCGCTGGATCCAGTTTGAATTTACGCTTCTCATTCGATAGTCGACCGTCCACCTGCGTCAAACCCCCTTTTAATCATGATTTTGATTTGGCGATTTTCTAATAGGAAAATCGCTTTTTTCAGGTTAATAATGGCCCTACACTTGGCGTTAATATATGAAAACTCCCATTAAGAGGACGAGATAGTGGAAGATACGAAAGAGTTAGCCGGTTTAAAGATTGCAGATTTCAGTCAGGGTATCGCAGGACCCTATTCCGCGATGATGTTGGCACAGGCCGGTGCCTCCGTCACCAAGGTAGAACCGTTGGGTGGCGACTGGTCAAGAACCCTAGGGACTGCCTTTGGTGATTATTGTTCCCATGCGGTTATTGCCAATCTTGGTAAGAAATCCATATCTTTGGATCTGAAATCCGCTGATGGCTTGAAAATCGCCCGGAAAATTGCTCAGGAAGCGGACGTGGTGATTGAATCTTTTCGCCCCGGAGTGATGAAAAAATTCGGACTGGATTATAGCAGCGTTTCCAAAACCAATGAGAATGTCATTTATCTGTCCGTTAGCGGATATGGACAGGAAGGGCCGTATAATGATCGGCCGGTTACCGATGGGGCGATCCAGGGTTTTTCCGGTTGGATGTCCATCACGCGGGATGAAAATGGCACGCCAATGAAAACCGGTATGGTCGCCATCGATTTCCTGACAGGCCTTTTTGCCTATCAGAGTATCCTTAAGAACCTGATTGGCCGGGGTATTCACGGCAAGGGAAAATATATCGATTGTAACCTGATGCAGACAGCGGCCGCTTTCCAAAGCGCTAAAATTCTGGAGCATCATCTTGAAGGCGGTCAGCCAACGGTTCTGTATGTCCCTGCCGGGACCATGAAAACCTCCGATGGCTTTATTGGTATCGCGGTGATGAGAGAACATCATTATACATCACTGTGCACAGTGATCGGCCGGGAAGATCTCATCACGCATGCCGACTATGATACCCGGGAAAAACGGGTCGATAACGAAAAACCGTTGATGAACATACTGCGGGCCGAATTCCTGAAAAAAACCACGGCCGAATGGTCGTCGTCCTTGAATGATGCCGGTGTCATCCAAAGCCCGGTTAATACCTATGCTGATTATCTAGAAAATGAACAGACCCTTGCGGTAGAGAGTTACAGCTGGATTGATCATGACGTGGTTGGGAAAATTCCTTTGCCGCGTATTCCGGGTTTCGACAGTTTTGTGAACGGTGACGCGCTCGCCCATAGCCCAAGAATTGGCGAGCATTCCGAGGAAATTTTGACCGGTATGGGATATTCCAAGAATGATATTTCATCCTTCAAGGAGACGGGCGCCGTTGGCGGCTGATCTCTGTTAAAAATATTGAAAAAGGGCTGCGATTATGCAGCCCTTTTTTGTGTCTTTGTTTTCTGCCGGCATGTCCGCTAACAGGGGGCAGCGACCATCGTCAGGTCTTTTTTATTTGGGAATAGACGGTTATTCCAATTCCAGAAGCGATGATGGCGGCACCCATCCAGGTCATGGCACTGTACTGTTCGTCCAGTAAAACGGTTGCAGCGATCAAACCCACTGCTGCGGCAACATACCCAATTTGACTGAGCAGAACCGGACCGCCGATCTGTTGCAGTCTGAAAAATACCGGAAAGGTCATTCCAGCAACCAAGACCTGTGCAAGGGCGGCCCAAGGTGCATTCATCAGATCGCCAACCGGAATTGTTCCCTCAGCGCCTAAAAGGAGCAGCAAAAAGATCCCGACTGAAAAACTGTGGCTCCAGAATGCAAGCGCATCGGGGGACGCATCGGTTGGCCAATCCAGTGTCCGGTAGACATTTCCGCAGGCAAGTGCCATTGGGACAAGCAGGGCCGCGATGATCCACATTAATTGCGGGGCTTCTGGTTCAGATCCGCGAGTGAAGGCAACGATCGCAGCACCAACCAAACCCAATGCAATCCCAGCCATTCCAGTTATTTTTGGACCTTTGAGGCGAAACATCATGGCTAGGAAAAGAGTGAAAACCGGAGACAGGGCAAACATAAGTCCTGCATAGCCAGATCCAACGTGAGGAATAACGCTGAAGAGCAACAAGTTGGGAATGACAAAGGAAATGAGGCCAGAAATTATGACGTAACGGATGGTTCGCCCCTTTGGCAGAGACAATTTTCTTTTTGCCAAAAGGACAGGGAAGAGTAGAGCGGACGCTCCCAAGGAGACAATCATCGCCCAAAGCAGGGGCGAAATACCGGCACTGCTGCCGATTTTTCCAAGGGGAAAATTGAAGCCGATTAATGTCCCTGTCACGAGCAATAAGATTGCAGAATTTTGTCCAAGACCGGCTTGAGGGGGATTAATTGTACGCCCGAGAACATTACTCATTGTGGAAAGGCTCCCGAAAAGGCGATTTCGTTCATGGGTAGTCGTTGACTGGGCTGCTCTCGCTCCTGCAATTCTTGCGGTAACATGGATGGATCCGCACGCTTGCCGATCGCGATTGCTATTTCGATACGATAGCGTTCAGGAACGATAAGACTTTCCTGCGCGCGCTTCAGATCGAGGCCCGCTGTTGCATGAGCTTGATAGCCTAGCATTGTTGTTTGTAGGGCGATCTGCGCCCAGGCGGCACCTGAGTCGAACGTGTTATAGCGAGACGGTTTATCTGGACGATCTCCATCCCCTGGCATCAAAGTATCGGAAAGAACAATCACCAGGGCCGAAGCATTTTGCGCCCAACTTGCATTAAAAGAGTCCAGTAAATTTAGATAAGTGTCCCAGTGGTCATCGCCTCGGTGAGAGAAGAGAAACCGCCACGGCTGAATGTTAAATGCGGAGGGCGCCCAGCGAGCTGCCTCCAAGATGGTCAGGAGGTCAGACTGTGGCATTGGAGTGGCCTCGAATGCTCTTGGTGACCAACGGTCGAGAAAAATAGGTTCAATCGGGTATTCTGCGGTTCTTGGGTTTGTCATCATAGAGGCCTTCACAATTAGAGTTGTTTGCTATATCTTGACGTAAGATAATTTGAACATTGATAATTCGATATTAAATAATTCGATATCAAACTATATAGGATGCTCCATGATATGAGTCAAGAGAAGAAAACCAAGTTGAAGTCCGACACTCCGGAAGAAGCCGCGATCGAGAATATCCTGGCTCAATGGCGACGGGAACGTCCGGACATTGATCCGGCACCGATGGCGGTTTGCGGTGATATATGGCGTGTCGGCGAGAAATTACGGCAGGGTGTTCTTGCTAATCTGTCAGAATATGGACTGGATTTTGCTCAGTTTGACGTGATCCTGACCCTTCGCCGCCAAGGGCGCGGGGAAACATTATCCCCGTCTGCCCTTGCCAAAGATATGATGCTGTCCACATCGGCAATGACTAACCGTCTTGATCGACTGGAGAAGCGCGGGCTGATCAAACGTACCATGGACCCCAATGACCGCAGAGGTCTTAGAATAATTTTGTCGGACGAGGGCTTTGCGCTTGCTGATGAAATGGTTGTCTCTCACGTTGAAACGGAAGAGCAGATGCTCTCTGGATTGTCCGATGAGGAACGACAGCAAATTCGCCAGCTGCTTGGTAAAATAAAGGAAGGAACGAAATGAAAGGATATCTTTAATAGCTAAATGAATACAGTGTATTATATATTTAATGTTATCTAATGTTTGAAAAATGAATGAATCACTTAATTTGTTCGAAATGATAGAACATGTACCAAGGGTATAGGGCCATAGAGCTGGATGAAAGAACTGTCGCAGTGTCTTCCAACGGATGGATGTTATGAAGATCTTTCATCGATTGTTCTTCGCGATGATTTTTTGTGTTTTGGGTATGAATTCAGTCCGTTCAGACCCTCTTTTAATTGTTGCAGATATATCTTTTGCCCCCTTTTCCTACAAAGATGAAAAAGGATCCGCGGCAGGGCTTCATGTTGATATTACCAAAGGGGCTTTGGAATATTCAGGTATTGAATATGAGATCCAGTTGATGCCCTGGAAGAGGATTATTGAACTTAGTGACGCCGGAGGAGCAGATATATCCCTTCCGTGGCGCCATAAGCCGGAAAGATTTGAAAAATACCATATGATTGGCCCCTTCACGGATAAAGGAAGCGGAACTTATTTTTGGTCTCACTTGGATTCAACAGTTTCCTGGAAGGACCTTCAAGATTTGCGAGGGACACGTATTGCGGCTATCTCCGGCTTTGCGTATCCAAGTTCATTTGAAAATGCTGATTATCTGACTAAAACCTTTCAAACTGGAAATACAGAGATGTTGGTCAGGTTTGCCGCTGCCAAGCGATTTGACCTAGTATTAAGCGATGAGACTGTGTTTATGGCGGCGGCAAGAAAACTTAAGATGGAGAATAAAATTAAACGCGTGGGGCCATCTTTGGAACAGGTCAGGCGTTATGCGGTTGTTCCAAAACAGAAACCGGATGTTGCGAGAAAAATCACAGCGGCATTCGAAGCATTTCGAAATACCCCCAGATATCGTGAAATCATAAATGCCTATATGAAGTAATAAGGGGCGGGATCCGTGGTCATTTGTCCCAGACACTTTTATAGCAGGCATAATCGTCAAAACAGGGCGTTATTCCTTTTTTGGCGCGTCTGAAAGAAATATCCAGTACGCGCTGGCGTACTTTCGCAAGTGTCCCATCCTGTTCAAATTGAGTGAAAATTCGCTGAAGGTCATTCTTTAGAGACCGGTTCTTTTTATGAATGTAATGGTAAAGATCAAATTTTTCTAGGGGAGCCTTTAGGGGAATAATGCGTTTTTCTCCCATGAGCAGCACTTGATAGATCCCATTGCTTTGAGGATATATGCCGATATCAATTCTGCCGTTGTTCAGGGCTTCCGTTAGCTCTTTGTAGTTATAGAATACAAACACATTCTCCTTTGGAACATTGGTTTCGGCAAATCTGATGCCGAGAATGATTCCGACTTTATGATCTTTTAATGCCTGCCAGGAATTCACGCGAATGTCTGATCCTTCAAGCACGAAACCTGTACCGTGGATATAATTGATCGGTGGCTCTATCCGGATCAGGTTCGGGTAGGTTTCTGCGACACTGAAAATGCGCTGAACGTCCCCATCATACCTCCCTGAATTAGCGTCTTCTAAGGCTCTTTTGGGCGGCAAACGGATGATATTGACCTGATGGCCAAGCATTTCATACGCTTTTTTTATGATGATTTCGCTCACCACGGTATCAATTGTATTGGCTGCAACCGCAAAGTCTAAAGTTTTAGACTGAAGACTTCCTGATAAAAAAACAAAGAGAATGGCAATCGCCGATACATTAACCCAACGTTTCATACGGTACCTCTAACAACTCTAATTTTTACAATATGGGCATCAGCTTTTATGGTTTTTTTTGGATGCGCGCATACTTTAAAAACATATCTTAACATTATACAGATTTGATAGCTAATTCGGCTACTGTTGTATAGTTAAAAAGTATTAATTATTTTTGTGGTGTTTTAATTATCTGGATAAAGGATGAATTTCGCAAGGGCTATTTACGCGTAATGATAGGGACCGCCTGCTTTTAAAGCATTTTGGTATGCTGGGCGGGAATGGATTTTATCTACGAAAGCCAGAATATTGGGATAATTTGAGCCATTTTCGCGGGCGACAACGGCTTCCAGGGGAAAACTCATTTGAAAATCTGCTCCAGAAAGCTGATCCCCACAAAACCAGTTATTTTTCGATAGGTGATCATCAACAAACTCGAGATTTCTGTCAATATTCGGTCGTGAAAATATTTCAATGACAGTGTTGGCGAGTTTTTTTGCAATCGGCTTGACAAAAAAGGGCATCGGATTGGTTTTCATTTTGTCAAAAATGAGTTTGACCAGCAATTGCGGCATGAGGGATCCTTCCGCATAATGCATCCAGTATCGGTACTGGTGATACTCGGACGTACCCATATTAGGTTGATACTCAGTGCCATACACCTCGGTCAAATATTCAATGATGGCACCGGATTCTGCTATGGTTATGTCATTGTCTGTGATGACCGGGGACCTACCGAGTGCATGTATGCGGGTCAATTCTTTTGGTGCCAACATAGTCGTTTCATCCCGTTGATAGAATTCTATTTTATAGGGAATTTCGAGTTCCTCCAACATCCACAAAATACGCTGAGAACGAGAGTTATTCAAATGGTGTACTGTGATCATATTCTATATCCTTATATCTTAACAGTGTTAAGATATAAGGATATAGAATAGTGTCAAGGAGCATTCTAATCCATTTTGTGTTGAAGGCGTTAAGAAGAGCGTCCTTCTTCAGAACGCTCTTTCAAGTTTTACGAAACTGTTCCGTATCCACCGCCGCCTGGGGTTTCAATGACAACAGTATCGCCGGGGACGAGGTCGGTTTCGTCATTTCCTCGCAACTGGGTTTTGCTGCCATTGGCGCGGATAACGTAATTATTACCGCGTCTTCCAGAGTTACCGCCGTCAAGGCCGTAAGGGTCTGTCACCCGGTGAAGGGACAGGAACGTTGCCGTCATCGGTTCCAGGAATTTCATGCGGCGAACAGCACCATCTCCGCCGGAGAATTTACCGGCACCGCCAGAGTTTTTGCGAATAGAAAATTCTTCCACGCGCACCGGGAAACGCCATTCCAAAACTTCCGGGTCGGTCATCCGGGTATTTGTCATATGACTGTGAACGGCGCTGGCGCCATTGTGATCCGGACCGGCGCCCGTACCACCGCAGATGGTTTCATAATTCTGAATCTTCTCATTGCCATACAGGAAGTTATTCATCGTGCCTTGTGATGAGGCCAAAATTCCAAGAGCCCCATACAGGGCATCTGTTATACACTGAGAGACTTCCGTATTGCCGGCAATAACGGCGGCGGGATAAGCCGGATTGAGCATGGAACCTTCTGGAACAATGACTTTTAATGGTTTCATACAGCCTTCATTCAGCGGGATATCGTTTTCCACCAGGGTGCGAAAAACGTAGAGGACCGCTGCCTTGCTGATGGCGACCGGTGCATTATAGTTGCCTTTATCCTGCAGGGATGTGCCGGTGAAATCAATTACGGCACTGCGATCCTCGTGATCAACG
>JAESPT010000032.1 GCA_016765515.1 Sneathiella sp.
GAGGCGGGCACAGGCACCGGAAAAACACTGGGCTACATTGCTCCGGCGAGCGTCTGGGCAGAAAAAAACGGGGCTTCAGTCTGGATTTCCACCTACACCAAAAACCTGCAACGACAAATTGATGATGAATTAGACAAGCTGTACCCTGACCCCGCTCTAAAAGCATCTAAGGTGGTCATACGCAAAGGGCGGGAAAACTATCTTTGTCTCCTCAATTATGAGGAAGCCATATCAGGCGGCGCAGCCCGCGCTCCCGATCAAATTGTCCTTGGTATAATGGCCAGATGGATATTCGCAACCCGAGATGGGGATATGGGAGGAGATTTTCCGAGTTGGTTGCTTGAACTTGTCGGGCCTGGCCGAATTTTACGACTGGCGGACAGGCGCGGGGAATGTGTGTATTCCGCATGCCCGCATTATCGAAAATGCTTTATCGAAAAATCAACCCGCAAAGCGCGAAAGGCTGAAATTGTCATTGCCAATCATGCGCTCGTCATGATCAACGCGGCGACACGGCCTGATGATCCACATCTGCCAAAACGGTATGTATTTGACGAGGGGCATCAATTATTTGATGCAGCGGACAGTGCTTTTTCCGCCCATTTAACAGGCCTTGAAGGAAGTGAACTCCGGCGCTGGATTGCTGGCAGTGATACCGGCCGAAAAGGTAGAATGCGCGGATTGGAGAAACGTATTTCTGATCTTCTGGGTGACGACGAAGCTGGGATTGATGCCCTGCAATCGGCCATTCATGCCAGCCGAAAATTACCAACGGAAGGGTGGATCAAACGAATACAGGATGGCCTTCCCCAGGGCCCGATGGAAGAATTTCTCCAATTGGTAAAGCAGCAGGTTCTTGCGCGGTCCGGTCAACCGGATAGCCCCTATACGGTGGAATGTGCAGCAATTGATTTTGTTCCCAGACTGGAGGAGGTTGCCTACACACTTCAGAAAGCGCTGAACAATTTATCAACCCCACTGACAAAATTGTGCAAAGCTCTCTTAAAGCATTTAGATGACGATGCTGAAGAGCTGGATACAGCAACGCGTTTGCGTATTGAAGCTGCTGTTCAGGGACTATCCCGTCGCATCAATATGATGATAAGCCCCTGGCAATCCATGTTAAAAGAACTTGATAGCCCAACCCCGGAGGACTTTGTCGACTGGTTTGCAATTGAACGATCCGGCAGCCGTGAAATTGATATGGGTTATTACAGAAGCTGGATCGACCCGACAATTCCTTTCGCAAAAACGCTCTTAAAACCGGCTCACGGTGCCGTTATTACGTCAGCCACATTACGGGATTCTGCAGAAGCAGAGGCCGGATGGCAAGCTGCGGATCTTCGCACAGGGGCCCATCAGCTCATTTTGCCGCCGAAACGAACGTCCCTTACCTCACCCTTTAATTTTGCTGACCAGACGAAAATCATTGTCATCACTGATGTGCGTCGGGATCACATGAAAGAAGTTGCAAGTGCTTACCGCGAGTTGTTCTTGGCCGCTGGCGGCGGCGGACTAGGGCTTTTTACTGCGATCTGGCGACTTAGAAATGTTCATGAGAATATCAGCAGCCAAATGGCTGCAGCAGGAATAGATCTTTTTGCGCAACATCAAGACGCACTCGACACCTCGACCCTCGTTGATATTTTCCGTGAAGAAGAAGATTCTGTTTTATTAGGTACAGATGCCGTTCGGGACGGGGTTGATGTCCCTGGCCGTTCATTGCGACTTATCGTATTTGATCGCGTCCCCTGGCCAAGACCTGATCTCAAACATAAAGCGCGGAAAAAGGCCTTTGGCGGCAGCAAATATGACGACATGCTGACCCGATTAAAGCTCAAACAAGCCTATGGACGCCTTCTGCGAAGAGAAACAGATTTCGGTGTCTTTGTCATGCTGGACAGCATGATGCCAACAAGACTTACTTCAGCTTTTCCGCCAGATGTTGAGATCCAAAGACTGGGTCTAAAAGACGCAATTGCTCTCACCAGAAATTTTATTGCAGAAAAAGAAGCCGGATTTAAAAAAATATCATTGGATAAAGATGGTTGATCCCCATATCCTGTTGACACTTGTACAGATATAAAAAGGAGAACATCGTTCATGTCACTTACGCTTCATACCGCATTGATCTCAACAATGGTGATCGTTTCCGCGGCAGACGGAGACATGACAGATCGGGAATTTAATACAATTGGTGAGATTGTAAGAACATTGCCCGTTTTCTCTGACTATGATGAAGAACATCTTCTTGAAGATGCCAGAAGCAGCATGGATATGTTGAACAGCGAAGATGAATTGGGTGGTATTGTTAGTAAAATCAAAGCTGTCCTACCAAAAAAGCTTCAGGATACATCCTATGCGCTCGCTTGTGATATCGCCGTTTGCGATGGTCAACTCAGCCAGGAAGAATTGCGCTTGTTGGAAATATTGCGACATGGCCTGGACATCGACAGACTGACTGCCGCCGCAATTGAACGCGGTGCCGCAGCACGCTTCGTCCGCCTCTAAGCAACAATAATTTGCCAAATCCTCATTTTTCATAATATTATTCTTAATAAGAAATATATTATGGGAGGGGAATTTGGGAATACTTAACAATACAAATGTCGGTTTCATTGGCGTTGATACCATTGGAAAATCTATGGCCAAACGCATTCATGAAGCCGGCGCGAACACCTTCGCCTACAACCGTTCACCGGCAGTCAGATATGAAATTGCCAGAAACGGAATTAGCCTTTGCCAATCTCCTGCTGAAATTGCTGACAAGATCGATAGTGGCGTCATTATCCTCATGTTATCTGACAGTGATACGATACAGGCAATGCTGGAAGGCGAAGACTCTTTACTAAGCAATTTGTCCGCCGATACACTCATTATTGATATGAGTAAGACGACCCTTGACGACACAAAAAAATATGCAGCCCTTACCGAAGCAAGGGGTGCACATTGGATTGACGCTCCAGTAATTGGAGATGAAGACGCAGTCCTCAATGGAGAGCTAGAAATATCAGCGGGTGCCAGGGATGAGGATTATGATCGCGCCCTCCCCATTTTGAGCTGTCTTGGCAAATCTGTTAATCACGTTGGAGGCATAGGGTCCGGTCAATCGAAAGCACTGAATAAAGCACACTGATTTCTGATTTGATTATTTAGACCAAAATTAGTCAATTTCAGATGAGCGGGGTTGATACCGTAGGCACGTCATTGCCCGTTTTGGCCAAGGAGA